>MTOL01000020.1 GCA_002011685.1 Deferribacteres bacterium JdFR-76 | reverse complement strand
AGGATATCCTTAATCATTAGCTTTTCGCTCCCATATCATCACCTCCTGCCCCCTCACTTCTTAACCTTTTCCCAATCTTTTAAAAACCGTTCGATCCCGGCATCTGTAAGCGGATGTTTGATCAGCTGCTTGTACACGCTCAGGGGAGCGGTAACAATATCCACTCCCATAAGGGCGCAGTCCAAAATGTGCATGGGATGCCGGACCGAAGCCGCCAGTACCTCGCTTTCCAGCTCCGGATAATTAACAAATATATCCACCACCTGGCTTACCAGTTCAAGGCCATCGGAAGATACATCATCCAGCCGTCCCACAAAAGGAATCACGTAAGAGGCACCGCTTTTGGCCGCCAGCAGGGCCTGGCTGGGTGAAAAGATGAGGGTAATACCGGTGCGGATTCCATCAGCTTCCAGTTTCCGTGCCGCTTTTAGCCCCTCGATAGTGGCCGGAATCTTCACCACAACCTGATCCGACCACTTCGCCATTTCATAGCCCTCTTTCAGAATTCCCTGTTCATCCAGGCTGATCACTTCGGCAAAAATGGGTCCATCAATCTCCGCGGAAACCTGTTCCACAACCTCCTTCAAATCTTTTCCGGATTTGGCAATCAGGGTTGGATTGGTAGTCACACCATCGGCAATTCCCAGGTCCTTTGCTTCGCGGATTTCATTCACATCTGCCGAATCGATAAAGAATTTCATTGCTGCTATCTCCTCTTTCTGTTTCCTTTCAACCTCTGCTTCCGTTTCAGTTTACCCACTTCTTGGCCACGCGGTCGATTTCCAGGATCTGTTCCAGCAGCTCTTCCAGCCGCTGCAGCGGCCACATGCTGGACGCATCACAGAGGGCATTTTTGCAGTCCGGGTGCGTCTCAATGAAAACAGCATCACATCCGGCTGCCACACCAGCTCGGGCCAGATAAGGTACAAACCAGGGTGTACCCCCTTCCGGGCTGCTGGACGGCACACCATAGATCCGTACCGAATGAGTAATGTCAAACACAACCGGGTAACCAAATTTTCGCATAATGGGGAACGACCGCATGTCCACCACCAGATTGTGGTAGCCAAACACCGTACCCCGTTCAGTGAGTAAAATGCTCCGGTTCCCGGTGGATTCGATCTTTTTGACCACTTTTTCCATATCTTTTGGGTGAAGAAACTGACCTTTTTTGACATTCACCGGCTTGCCGGTTTCCGCAGCCGCAAGGGTCAGGCTGGTTTGCATAGACATATAGGCGGGAATCTGAATCACATCCAGAACCTCTGCCGCGGGTCTCGCCTGTTGCGGATTGTGAATGTCACTCAACACCGGCACCCCGATCTGTTTCTTGACTTCGGCCAGCATGGCCAGCCCCTTTTCCAGCCCTGGCCCCTGGTAATACTCTACCGAAGAACGGTTATCTTTGGTAAATGAGGATTTAAAAATAAACGGCATGCTCAGTTTCTGAGCGATGTCCCGGATTGTCCCGGCGGTATCCAGCAGCATCTGCTGCCCCTCAATCACACAGGGTCCGGCAATCAGCACCAGCGGATTGTTCCCACCAACGGGAATTCCGGCAATGTTTACCACTCGCGTTGTCATTCTCACCTCAACTGCGTTTCTTTTCCTGATATTCCAGCGCTGCTCGCACAAAATCCCGGAACAGCGGATGGGCTTTTGTCACCCTGGATTTTAGCTCCGGGTGGAACTGAACTCCGATAAACCACGGGTGATCTGGCAGTTCGATAATTTCTACCAGATCTTTCCGCGGGTAAAGTCCGCTCATTACCATGCCATATTCCTGCAGGAGCGGCCGGTAATGATTGTTCAGCTCATACCGGTGCCGGTGGCGTTCCTCGATTTCCGGCTTTCCGTAGATCCGCGCTGCCAGTGTGCCTGTTTTCAGCACACACGGGTAACTGCCCAGACGCATTGTGCCGCCCAGCCGGTCGATCTCCTTCTGTTCTTCCATGATGTCAATGACAGGGTGCGGCGTCTTTTCATCAAACTCACGGCTGTTGGCCCGTTCCAGCTTGCAAACATGGCGGGCAAATTCGATGACGGCACATTGCATCCCCAGGCAGATTCCGAAGAAGGGAATCTTATTTTCACGCGCATACTGCACAGCGCGGATCTTCCCCTCAATGCCGCGGAGCCCAAAACCGCCGGGAATGAGAATCCCGGAGACATCCGCAAAAAAGGGAGCGGGATCGTTTTGCTCCAGTTCTTCGGAATCCACCCATTTGAGTTCCACACGGGCATCATTTTCCACTCCCGCATGGGTGAAGGCTTCAATGATGCTTTTGTACGAATCGTGCAGCCCCACATACTTGCCGCACACGGCAATTCGCACCCGCTTCGACGGATTCTTCACCTTTTCCACAAACTGAACCCAGCGGTCAAGGTCCGGATCCGGACAATCCAGATGCAGCATTTCTACAACCAGATTGTCGAGATGTTCGCGGTGGAAAATAAGCGGAATTTCATAAATGGTCTCCACATCCCTGCCTTCGATGACCGCCTTGGGATGCACATTGCAAAAAAGCCCGATCTTTTCCCGGATTTCGCGCGTAAGTGGCTTCTCCGTACGGCAGATCAGGATGTCCGGCTGAATACCAATTTCCCGGAGCCGCATTACGCTGTGCTGCGTGGGCTTCGTTTTGATTTCTCCGGAACTCTTGATATAGGGAACCAGGGTCAGATGAATAAACAGAGCATTTTCCTTGCCCACCTTCAGCGCAAACTGACGGATGGCTTCCAAAAACGGCAAACTTTCAATATCGCCCACCGTCCCGCCAATTTCTGTGATCACCACATCAAAATGTTCGCCATCGTCTTCTGCCAGCCGCCAGATACGGTGCTGGATTTCATCTGTGATGTGTGGCACGACCTGTACCGTCTTACCAAGATAATCCCCGCGCCGCTCTTTGGTAATTACGGTGTAGTATATCTGGCCCGTTGTAGAATTGTTCTTTTGCGACATATTGACATCGATAAACCGTTCGTAATGGCCCAGGTCCAGGTCGGTCTCGGCACCGTCGTCCGTCACAAACACCTCTCCGTGTTGGAAGGGGCTGAGTGTGCCGGGATCGACGTTGATGTACGGATCAAATTTCTGGATGGTTACTTTCAGGCCCCGGGCTTTTAACAGCATTCCCAGCGAAGCAGAAGCAATTCCCTTTCCGAGCGATGAAACCACCCCCCCCGTTACAAAGATGAATTTGGTATGACGATTCCCTTCGTCAGGTGAACAACCTCTCGGCATGCGTCACTCCCTGTTCTTTCATCCGGTTCTCCACTTTTGCGATGTCTGCCGGCACATCCACACAGATCGGCTGGTAATCGGTTTCTACCACAAAAATCGGAAAACCGTGCTCCAATGCACGCAGCTGCTCCAGTTTTTCGGCCTTTTCCAGCGGCGTCTGCGGCAATTCTGCGAAGCGCAGCAGAAAATCACGGCGGTAAGCATACACGCCGATGTGTTGGTAAACCGGCCCAAAATCGAGGAACTGCGCGGGCGAGTAAGCATACACGCCGATGTGTTGGTAAACCGGCCCAAAATCGAGGAACTGCGCGGGCGAGCCAGCCTCCCTATAATAAGGAATGGCCGCCCGCGAAAAATAAAGCGCCCGGTGATCCCTATCAAACACCACACGGGCTGTATTGGGATTGCCCACCTCTTCCGGATCGCTGGCTTTCCGGCACAGTGTCCCCATGGGAACATCGGGGTGCTCCTGCATGGCACGGATGAGAGCATCGATGGCTTCGGGAGAAATGAGCGGTTCGTCCCCTTGAATATTAACAAAAATCTCCGCCACAACGGACCGGGCCACTTCGGCAAGGCGATCCGTTCCCGT
>MTOL01000425.1 GCA_002011685.1 Deferribacteres bacterium JdFR-76 | reverse complement strand
TCGTCGCTATCTTCGTCCCAGATCAGGTCTTCCGGCCGGANTTTCCGNTTGGAGATCCACTCCTGCAGTTCGTCGGGTGTTAGAGGTCCAACCTGTGCCCCCTTCACCTTGAGGAAAATGGATGCTGCCATGGCTTCCCCACCTCAATCTCTGTTCCCTCTTCTCCCCAGATGTGGAATCTGAAGCTGGATGAATCCGGGTTTTTATGCGCTGTAAGTTCATATATAAACGAAATTTCTGAAACGAGCAAGGAATTTTTCCCAAAAAACTGCCTCTATAGCAATTCGGGCAGACGGCAAAGGGAAACGGACAAAATGTATTACCGCGGAAGGCCTTGCAAAATCTGCTCGATTTCACGGATCAATTGATCCGGTAAGCCATCGCGATTCGATTCTTTCACTTCAATCAGTTTCACATCCGGGCGTTGCTTGATGCGATCCGCCAGTGGGTGCGGCCTCGCCATAATGGAAGCAACTACGGGCACCGGATGGTCCAGCAGCGAAAAAACCAGTTCCACAAACCGCTGGGAAAAAAATTCCATTTTCCCGATCTCGTCAATGATGAACAGCCGGGCATTCCGTAACCTCCGGAAAAGCGGTTCCACAGCAACCTGATCAAAATCGGCTACCAGCACACGATATTTCCCAACGCGGTAGGGTGACGGCGCGTCCACATGGGCCAGAAGTCCGGTCTTCCCGTCCAGCGTCCGGATAGCAAACCCTTTGCGCACCCCAGCTTCGCGGATCTCTTCCGTATAAAAACCGGCCGCTACTTGCTCAAAATGCCGGGCCACCTTTTTGAGAACTGTGGTTTTTCCCACACCCGGGCGACCGGAGATCAAAAGATTATATACCACTTTCTTCCCGCTCCCTGTCCCTCAAAATGGACTCGATTTTGGTTTTGAGCAGATCGATGGCTACGTAGTTTTTTCCCCCTTCCGGAATGATAATGTCTGCATAGCGTTTGGAGGGCTCAACAAATTGCAGGTGCATGGGCCGGACGCTTTTCTCATATTGCTCCAGAATAGATTCCAGCGTGCGCCCGCGTTCCGCAAGATCCCTTCTCAAACGACGAATTAGCCGGACATCCGGGTCCGTATCCACATACACTTTAATGTCCATTAGACGGCGGAGGCGTTCGCTTTGCAGAATCAGGATTCCTTCCAGAATGATGATGTCGTGCCCGCCAATGCGCACCGTTTCTTTTTTGCGCGTATGCTGGGTAAAGTCGTAAATGGGCCGGTCAATGCTTTTTCCGGCAATCAGACCCTGCAGGTGTTGAACCAGGAGATCTTCATCAAATGCGTCGGGATGGTCAAAATTCTGGCGCGCGCGTTCCTCAAGAGGCAGGTGAGACAGATCCTTGTAGTAGGCATCCTGTTCGATAACCACAACGCGATCGCTTCCCAGCCGCTCAATCAGCGTGCGGGCTACCAGTGTCTTCCCTGACCCGGACCCGCCGGCAATGCCAATGATTACGGGCCGCTTCATTTTCCCTCCCGCAGGATGTGTTTTCCGAACGCAGCAGGATAAAGGTCTCGCAGCCAGGAGTGTTTCGCTTCCCCCTTCCGGTTCACGAGAATGACCTCCAGGTCCGGCGCGAAATCCCACAGCACCTGGCGGCAGGCGCCGCACGGCGGGCAAAAGTCATCTGTATCTGTGGCGATGATAATGCGCGTAAAATCCCGCTCCCCTTCCGAAAGGGCCTTGAAAAGGGCTACGCGTTCCGCACAAATGGTCAAACTGTAGGAACTGGCCTCTATATTGCAGCCCGTGTACACCCGGCCCGATGCCGTCTCCACCGCAGCGCCAACGCGGAACCCGGAATAGGGGGCGATCGCCTTTCCTTTCGCTTCCATTGCGCTCCGGATCAGTTCATCGGCAGCATTCATGCCCGGTCCTCTCTTTCCACACCCGATTGACTTTCACAACCGCGTACCCCCAGCAAGCAAAAAAATTCCGGGGTCATTCCCCGGAATGTGCAAAACGGACAGGCCAAACCCTGGAACGATACCGAGCTAAAACGGTATATCGTCGTTGGCTCCTTCGGGCGCTTCAAAACTTGTATCCCCAAAATCCTCCGCAGGTGGTTCTGGCGCGGCCGTTTCGCCCCGCCGGCCGAGCATCTGCATGTTTTGAACGATAATTTCCGTCTGGTACCGTTTTACACCGTTCTGGTCTTCCCAGGTGCGTGTACGGATTTTTCCCTCGATGTAAACCTGGCTTCCTTTTTTCAAATATTCGCCCGCGGTTTCTGCCAACTTGCGCCAGGCCACCACCCGGTGCCATTCTGTGTGCTCCTGGATGTTTCCGTCCTTGTCCGGCCAGCGCTCATTGGTTGCGACACTGAATGTTGCCACTGCCACGCCGCTGGGTGTGTACCGCAATTCCGGGTCAGAACCCAGATTGCCAATCAGGATCACTTTGTTCACGCTTGCAGCCATGACTCCCCTCCAATCATCAAATCAGAAAATCGGTTATTTAAACGCTGTCCCGGAAACCGCGCTCGGTAGCCCCATTTCCGGAACTTTGACGATATCTTAATAAATCCTCCCCACACGTGTCAAGGGAAAAACCGGTGAAACAAATGTTCACCAAAAAGCTTCCGATGGACAGATTGGCCGCGTTTGCTATCCTTTCACCACGCCGATGGGACGGAACTTCGCCACCTTGCGGGCAATACCGGCCCCATGGACAGCCTCCACCACGTCCGAAACGTCCTTGTAGGCGTCCGGGATCTCTTCCACCATGGTGGCTTTGCTGGCTGCCATGGCAAAGATCCCCTTCGCCTCAAGCTCTTTATGGATGGAGCGCCCCCGGGCCGTCTTCATCGCCTGCCGGCGGCTTAGCTTTCGGCCAGCACCATGACAGGAAGAACCAAATGTCTCATCCATCGCCTTTGGATTGCCCACCAGAATGAAAGAATAGCGCCCCATGTCACCAGGGATAATCACCGGCTGGCCGATGTTGCGGTACGGTTCCGGCACTTGGGACAGCCCCGGCCCAAATGCGCGGGTTGCGCCCTTCCGGTGCACCACCACCTCCCGCTCTTTCCCGTTGATCACATGCCGTTCCACCTTGGCGATGTTATGGGCCAGCTCGTACACCACTTTTAGCCCTGCCTCCCTGGGCCCCAGCTTCAGGGCCTCCATAAAAGCTTCGCGCACCCAGTGTGAAATAATCTGCCGGTTGGCAAAGGCGTAATTGATGGCACAGTTCATGGCCAGGTAATATTCCTGCCCTTCCGGAGAACGGAACGGCGCACAGCATAGCTGGCGGTCGGGAAGATCAATACCGTACTTCTCTGCCGCTTTCATCATTTTCCGGATGTAATCATCGCAGACCTGGTGACCAAATCCCCGAGATCCGGTGTGTACGATAACCACAATCTGATCCTTTTCCAGTCCCAGGGCGGCGGCAGCTTCGGGATCGTAAATTTCTTCCACGTAGTCAATCTCCACAAAGTGATTCCCGGATCCGATGGTGCCCAGCTGCGGCCGGCCCCGTTTGTACGCTTCTGCGCTTACCAGCTTCGGGTCTGCAGGCTCAATCTTTCCCGTTTCCTCGATGTATTGCAGGTCCTCGGGATCGCCGTATCCGTGCTTCACAGCCCAGTGTGCCCCTTCCCGNAGAACCTGCTTCATTTCGGCCTCCGAGAGCTTCAGTACCCCCGTCGAACCAACTCCGGACGGAACTTTGGAGAAAATGGCCGCAACCAGGTCGCGGATTTTGGGTTCCACCTCTTTCCGCGTCAGGTTGGACCGCATCAAACGGACGCCGCAGTTGATGTCGTATCCCACACCTCCCGGTGAAATAATTCCCTCATCCACATCGAACGCCG
>MTOL01000424.1 GCA_002011685.1 Deferribacteres bacterium JdFR-76 | reverse complement strand
GACTGGGCAAACTGGCTGGGAGTCAGGGAGGAAGATATTGTGCCGGGTGCTTATATCGACCTGCTGCAGCATCAGGCACGTAAAAAATCCTTTTTGTGAATAGTCATTGTGCTACTCCGCAGTCGGCACAGGTAAGCGGACAATCTGGCGAATTCTGATGACCTGCAGAGGTCGGATCGGCGGACACGGCGGCGAATGAGGCTGAATAAAACAGAACTGTGGCTGGTTCAGGTCCAGCTGGTGAATTCGGATTCTTAAGCTGAAACCATGAGTGGGAGGTAGCAATGCGTGGAAAAACGGTACGCTGGTTCACCGTTGCACTGGTTTTTTGGGCAGCTGTATCCCCTGCGGTTTTTGCGGGACCTTCGGAAAAGAAGAAAATCACCTTTGAACAGGCCTTTCTGTTCGGGCAGCCCAGGTTACTGAAACCTCTTCCACTGGTTCGCGGCTGGTTAGATGATGAGTATTATCTGCTCAGCGAACGTGATTCTACCGACGGGGCGGTAAAGCTCTTTAAGGTCTCCGCAGCAACGGGTGAGAGACAGGTTTTTCTAAACCCGAAAGATTTTGAGGGAATTTTGCCGAAGGGGTTTTCGCTGCTCAACCCGGCAACCCGGACAGCAGACTATTCGCGGATGGTTTTCCGCCGGAAAGGGGATCTTTACTTTCTTGATGTGAAGGCGAAAAAGTTCCGCCGGATCACCGCCAATCCGGCTGAAGAAAAGAACCCTACCCTGTCGCCCGATGGGCGTTTTGTAGCTTACACAAGGGACCACAATCTATTTGCCTATGATCTGGATGCCGGTCTCGAATACCAACTGACGACGGACGGGTCGGAAACGGTCTACAACGGCTGGGCTTCCTGGGTCTATTACGAAGAGATCCTCGGGCGTTCTTCCCGGTACCGCGCCTTTTACTGGTCGCCAGATGGCAAGAAGCTGGCCTTCCTCCGGTTTGATGACAGCCCCGTTCCCGTATTTCCCATTTTTCATGCACCGGGACCCCACGGCAAACTGGAGCGGACCCGATATCCCAAGGCAGGCGATCCCAATCCGAAGGTGCGGCTTGGGATCGTCGATGCCACCGGCGGTAAAATCACCTGGGCCGATTTCGATGAAAACGCCGACGAGTACATCGCCTGGGTTTTCTGGCTACCGGACAGCAAACAGCTCACCATCCAGTGGATGAACCGGGATCAGGACACGATCCGCATTTATCTGGTGGATCCCGAAACAGGCAAGAAACGGCAGATTTATGAGGAATCGCAGCCCAGCTGGGTGGAATTCTTTGAGGATCTGTATTTCTTCAAAGATGGGAGCGGGTTTTTGCTGCGGAGCGACAAAGACGGCTGGCGACATCTTTATGTGTACAATTTTCAGGGAAAACTGGTGCGGCGCCTGACGAAAGGCAAATGGACGGTGCACCGCATTGCCCGCGTGGATGAAGAGCACGGCTATGTCTATTTCGTTGCTGACCGCGAAGAATCAACTGAGCGCCATCTTTACCGTGTGCCGCTTAAAGGCGGGAAAATAGAGCGGCTTACCCAAGAGCCTGGAACCCACCGCGTACAAGTCTCACCGGGAGGCCGCTATTTTATTGATACCTATAGCAATATTACCACACCACCCAAAATGGTTCTCCGTGCCGGGGACGGGAAAACGATCCGGCAGCTGGGCGACAGCAAGACGAAGCTGATGGACGAGTACGCCCTTGGGAAGGTAGAGCTTTTCCGGATCCCCGTGGAGGGAGGTTATTCCCTGCCGGCGCGCTGGTTCCTTCCGCCAGATTTTGATCCCAGCAAGAAATACCCGGTCATTTTCAGCATCTATGGAGGACCGGGGTCCGAATCGGTCTCCAATTCCTTCCCGTACAGCTTGCGGTCGTTTTATCTGGCCCAGGAGGGGGCCATTGTGCTGAGTGTGGATCACCGCGGGTCCGGCCACTTCGGCAAGAAGGGAATCGCGGAAATGTACCGGAATCTGGGCAAATGGGAAATGCACGACTGGATTGAGGTGGTAAAGTGGTTGCGGAAAAAGGCGTTTGTGGACGCTTCCCGGGTGGCCATTACCGGGGGCAGTTACGGGGGCTATATGACACTGATGGCCCTTACCTACGGCGCCGACTATTTCACCCACGGCGTGTCCCTGTACCCGGTTACAGACTGGCGGCTGTACGATACCGTGTACACGGAACGCTACATGGACCGCCCGCAGGACAATCCAGAAGGGTACCGGTTCGGTTCCGTATTCACCCACCTGGACAAGTTCAAGGGGAAGCTCCTGCTGGTTCACGGGACCATTGACGACAACGTTCACATGCAGAACAGTATCCAGTTTGTGGATGAGATGATCAAAAAAGGGAAGCAGTTCCGCTTCATGGTCTATCCGGGCGAACGGCATGGCATCCGCAACCCGGCCCGGCGCGCCCACCTGTCCCGCATGATCATGGATTTCTGGCGGGAGACCCTGGGTCTGGGTGGAGGGGAGTGAGAAAAGGAAAATTATCCGGTTTATCCTGGTACAGCTCCATATTGCGTGATCGGAATGGCCCTTTCTCCCGGGAGCGCCAGGTTCTGCCGGGAGGAGGGCCAGAATGTTCTTGATTTACCTTTTGGGCGGTAGGTTTTGTTGCCAGGAGGTGGAAGCCTCCGGAGGAAACAGCAGTTTTTTAGGGCCGACATTCGGTTTCTCTTGCGAAAGCAGAATGGGAGCCGTCCTATTCAAGCGGGAGATGGGGGTTCCTGAATGCGGGACGGGAGAAATGGCGTGGGCGGAGAGGATGCCGTAAGAAACAAAACATCGGCGGACCTTTGCGCCCGAATTCGCCGTGAGAGCGGACTTCTCAGGTTTCCGCACCTGGGCCAGCTGGACGTTGAATGAACCACCGGTAACACCGGGAAATTCGGCTTCCCTGGCAGCCAATTCTTGTTTGTCAGCGGCTGTCCATGTTATCGGTGGCCTATCATCTGCTGGAGATCTGAATGCGGCGGTCTCCCTTGATTCGCCTTGCATTTTACCCGGCATTGGCTATATTCACCCTTGAATCCAAAATATTTGAATCCAACCGATTGGAAGGATCTCCCAATGGACGAAAAACTGGAACAGCTCTGTGTGAATACCATCCGCTTTCTGGCGGTGGATGCTGTACAGAAGGCCAACTCCGGCCATCCGGGCATGCCCATGGGAACGGCGGATCTGGCCTTTGTCCTCTGGTACTATTTTTTGCGATTCCATCCGGAAGACCCGGCCTGGCCGGACCGCGACCGTTTTGTGCTGTCGGCCGGGCACGGTTCCATGCTGCTTTATGCCCTGCTGCACCTGTTTGGTTATGATCTCCCGATGAAAGAGCTTCAGCGCTTCCGGCANCTGGGGAGCAAAACGCCAGGTCATCCGGAGTACCGCCATACGCCCGGCGTGGAAACCACAACGGGGCCGCTGGGTCAGGGATTTGGCAACGGCGTGGGCATGGCCATTGCAGGGAAAATGCTGGCCGGGCGGGTGAATACGGACGACGCATTCCCGGTTTCCTACCGGGTTTTCGGGATTGTCAGCGACGGGGACCTCATGGAAGGGGTGGCTTCGGAAGCTGCTTCCATTGCCGGACACCTGGGCCTGAATAATCTGATTTACATTTACGATGACAACCACATAACCATCGAGGGAAATACGGCGCTGGCGTTTTCCGAGGATGTGGGGGCACGGTTCGAGGCATATGGCTGGTTTGTGCAGCGGGTGGACGGACACGACCGGAGGCAGGTTTACGCGGCTCTGCAGAAGGCCATTGCAGAACCTGAACGGCCCTCCCTGATCATCGCGCGCACCCACATCGCTTACGGCAGTC
>MTOL01000426.1 GCA_002011685.1 Deferribacteres bacterium JdFR-76 | reverse complement strand
GAAGCCCCTCCCGCTTCGTGGTAGCGGGCCGCAAACTCCTGCCAGTACTGATCCGCCACCACCGGGTCGTGCACGATAATGAGGTTTTCGTCGTTCCGTTCTTCGGCGGACTGGGTCCAGTTGTAGGAGCCGGTTACAAGCAGCGGATCGCTATCCGTCCCCCAGTCGATCACCGCATATTTGTGGTGCAGCCAGCCAGGAAGTGCATCCAGATGCACATCCCAACCCATCCCTACGAGATTGTCCCATTCGCTCCCCGATGCAGCATGATTATCGGATTCCAGCACACCGTAAATGGCCAGACCCGGTTTTACGGAACTCCGCTGGGCCATGGCCGAAAAAATGGGATTGCTGGTAAAGATGAGCAGGCTGAAGGCGATGGAATAATCAGCGGAATGAATGGCCCGTGACACCGCCTGGGCCAATCCATCTGTGGGACTGAAATAACATTCGATCCACCGACCGTTTACTTTCACTTTGTGTGGTGTGTTGTCAGTTTTTCTGGGTCCAAACCGGGCCCGCTCCGGATCCGGCAAATCCCCTGAACCGCCCCACATCTCCTCAAACTCCATGGTAAACACCTTTGCCAGCGCCTCATCCTGAATGAGAATCACATTCTCGGCATTCTCATTCTGAGAAAGGGACGTGACATTGTACGAACCGGTCCAGACCCAGTCATCCGTAAAGGAAGTGGTGTCTCTTGCGTCAAAAATAATGAATTTGTTGTGCTGAACCCCTTCCGCATAATTTTGGCCAAATGTATTATCTATAAGCGGAATCCCGGCATTTTTTAAAAGCTCGGCAGATGGCTGATCGTGGGTACTGTCGTAAATGAAGCGGATTTTCACCCCGCGGTCCCGGGCGCGGAGAAGAGCTTCCACCACCGGATCGCGGTTGGTGGAATAGTTGTAAAAATTAAAAGAATACAGGCATAAATCGATGGAATAGTTCGCCTGTTCGATCCGGCTGATGAGGACGGATTTAACATCCACATCGCCCAGAGCGGGCACGGTGCGGGAAACCCCGGTTTCCACCGAGCGATTGAAATAGACCAGGATTTCTCCCGTAGATTCTGGGTGGGACGCGGTGATTCCCAGAAAAGTTTTTGCCGCGCGGACTCCCGCTCCATTCCACGCAACCACGCGGAAGCGGTACACCGTCGCCGGATGCAACCCCGTCAGCGTAACCCGGTGGTAGGCCGTGCTATCAGGACTGAAAAATGGCGGCGCCTCCAGCTGAGCCGTTCTGCCATACTGTACCAGGGCCCTTGCCGGCTCGTCCAGCTCCCATTCTAAGGTGATGCTGGTTGATGACATATCGGCAATTTCAGGCGGGCGGACAAACTGAGGCCCCCCTCCGGTCTGCACATCCTGAATGCCCCGTGGCAAAAGAACATACCCTTCATGGAAGGGTGCATCCGGATCTTCCTGAATGAGAATTCCAGAAAGCGAGAACAGTCCCCGCGGAATGGGCAACCCGTTCAGCGTATTTCCGGCGTACAGGCGCACGGCAATTTGCCGCGTACCGTCGGTAAAGATGAAATCGGTGGCAGCCTGGCGAATGTGCCAGTGGGTACTATCGGTTTTTACACTGGGAAGGCGAATCAGGCGTGATTCCAGCTCTTCAATCCCGTCCAGGTACTGCCCCTGAATGTTGGCTATAGTGGTCAGCACGGGTTGCGGCAGCGTTCCCCCCGCAGTTCGCGCCAGCACCTGAACAGAATCCAGAAAGGTAAGTCCCTTTTGCTGGGAAACCACCCCCGACACACGGAGCTGATCCCCGGCATTCAGATCTGCCCCGGCCCTGGCCTGGCGGAGTGCCACGCCGCCGTTTGAATTTTGCAGGAACACCCAACCAGGAAACACATCCGCGGCAGTGACCACGCCTTCCACCTGCACCCGGCGGCCCAGAAGGACTGGAACACCGCTGCTATCCACCTGGTGGATGGCNGTCATCACATCCATTCCTCCCTGAGTTACCACGCTCGGACAACGGTAAATGCGGGCCAACTGACCGCCGGGGACCGCTGTGTAAACATGGAAGGTAAAGTTCCCGTTCTGAAAAGGAGCCGCTACCTGCTGCAGAACAACCGTTCCTCCGGACGTGTCGGAAATAGAGCCCCCCGTAATCACAAGGGAATCTGCGGCGAGGTATCCCACAGACGCACCGGCAAATCCGCTCCCTTCCAGCCGCAAATCGCCCGCCCGGCCGGACCAGCTCCAGCCATCTGGCAATTTCAGGGCAACCGTGCCAATGGAAAAGGTGGAATCGGCACGCAGCGTAAAGCGCAGATCCACTTGAGAACTCGCCTGGACCACCGCAGGTAAGATGGCAGCTACCCCGTTGCCATCTCCAGACAGCTGCCCGGATAACCAGATGTCTGACGGAAAGCGCGGTTTCAGCTCATAATTGCCCCTGTATTCACTCAGAACACCGACGACCCCAATAGCATCTCCAACTTGCAACCCTGTAAGCTGGATACCTGTATCACGGTCGATATAGACTTTTATTCTTCCTTTGCCATCATCTAAAGAAAGCGAATCTGACGAAAGCGATTGTACGATCCCCCACGTCCGCACAAACCAGCCTTCATAGCGCTCCCGCTGGGATGCAGGAATGCTCAAGGGAAAAAAGAACGGCAGCGGCGGTTTTCCCGAACCCAGAAAGCGGATATCTCCAAGCCCACTGGGCACAATTTCCGTTTCCCCATTGTATTCACTTACTTTTCCGGTGACCAGTAGCGAATCACCCAGTTTTACATTGTTGTTAAGCAGATAACACTGAATTCCGCCGGTAGCATCCAGAATGTAAAAGCTGCCGCTGTTGAACACGCCGTACGGAACGGTCACCCGTCCTGTTACTGTTACCTGCTGTCCCACCATGGCGCTGGCATTCCCCTCAGACCCCGGTTTCTGTACCTGGGCAATTGGCGTCACCGTAACCTGGGCCTGCAAAAATGCCTCTGTTCCAGAAAAAATGATCAAAAACCCCAGGGCTGCCACAACGTGCCGCCCCGGGTTCGCCATCCATCCTGTGCTGCCCATTCCAAACAAACGCCACCTCCTTTTCAGATCTGTGCCCCGGTATCTCATGAAGACTGCTTCTTTAACCAGACTTTGGCAAGACGCCCGCTGAAAGCGTAGCCAAACTGCAACAAAAAACCGTACACCGCAAAATCGATCAGTGGCCGCTTCATCAGACGGGCTTCTTCCATCGGAATTCCTCCCATAGCCACCAGCACTTTAAACACTACCCACGCCAGCAGTCCGGTGGACAGGGCGAGTAAGATTGTACCAAAAACCTGAAACAGGGTAGACCGGTACAGATTTAGCCCGTGTGCCAGCATCAGAGAAATGCCACCGGTAAAAACAATTAAAAACACCACAATAATTCCCATCCCGGATAAACCGTACACCCCGTGCATAAAAAGTGCACTGACCAGACCTACAACGGCTGCCGTGAGCAAATAGGAGGTAGCCATCAGGCGGCCCCGCACAGAGAGGAGCAACCAGTCCACCACATACATGGCCACTCCAAACAGAATAAAAAAAAGAAAAAATGCCATAGACCCTCCGGTTCCGTTTGCATCCCGGTGTTGTTTTGCACAAAATTTCTTGTTATTTTTACAAAAAATATGGACCAATCTCAATAATTTCTTGAAGATGATCGGGAAACTGACAGACTGGGTTTTACGGCGGAGCTTTCGGGAAGGGTTTTCCAGCGAAAATCCCGATCACCGTAGCCGCATCGGGATGATTGAAGGCTGGAGCAGCGTGGCCGTCAACCTGGTGTTGTTTGCCGTCAAACTCGGCATCGGCATCCTCACGGCCAGTATTGCCCT
>MTOL01000333.1 GCA_002011685.1 Deferribacteres bacterium JdFR-76 | reverse complement strand
AACCACGCGGTAGGTTCCCGGCGGTAGCGGGTAACTCTGCAGGGTGAAAATTCGTACCAGCGATTGCATTTCCGCAGTCGTCTCCACCACATATTCCGTCTCTTCGGAGTAGGCCGAAAGCACAGGAATGGTTTTTCCGGTTGTGGTGTTTTGAAGAAGCACCGCGCCCAGCAGGGCGCCATCGGACCGCGGGAAGACCACTTCCACCGTATCCTGCAGGGCAAAAAATTCTGTTTTTACCCAGATTCTACCGCTGTAATTGACCAGCACCGTTTCCGGCTGAACCGTAGTCCGGATCTCCAGAAGTCGGAAAAGTCGGACCGGTTCCAGCAATGTTCCGTTTGCGCCGACATCCCGATTTCCATAAACAAAATAGCCGTTGCGGACGGCGACTTTTCGGCAGACAANCCGGTAGTTTGCAATGTAGAAAAAGAGCCTGAAGACGCCCGATGCGGGCACCATGCTCAGGCGGGAAGCTGCCGGCAGGCGTAGCTGAAATTCCCCACCAGGGCCGGAAAACGTGAAAATCCGTACGCCTTCGAGCCAGACGAAAACGCTTTCCGGAGCTGCGCCTTCAGGCAACAAAATCTGGCCAGATAAACTGCTGGCATTGCCTCTTATTTTGCTTTGGTCGAACGGATTGCCGGTGCAGGCAATGATCATTGTTACCATGAGCAATAGGAGAATGTGGACCACATGGCTGGACTTTTCCGGCTCCGGCAGAGGGCTGCCATGGGGGCCCGGACCGAAATGGCGTCCGTCCGGCCTAATTCTCTTTTGTCCGGGGCGCGGTGGATGTCTGTAGAAGATTTCAGGTATCACGGGCCGATCTTCCCTTTCGCATTTTGTATGAATGGATTTGCAGCAGCCTAAATTTCTGCAGCAAGAACTGCCATGTAGCGCCGGTCCCGAAGAGAAAGTCCTTCCAGCGTGTAAGGGTCACTTCGCAAATTACGCAGGGTCAGGTTCAGGTTTAACCGAAGCCGGCCCAATTCAAATGTTTTGCCGGCATAGAAGTCGACATTGGAAAAAGCCGGAATCTCAACGGATTCGTAAAGCCCAGCGGTTGTCCGTACCCAGCCATACTGATTTCCTTCGTAGAACCAGAAGACCTGGATTCTGTAACCGGCGTGATCAATTTTGAGGGAGAAAGTGCGTTTGGAATCCACTTTAAATGGAAAAGCGGCACGTTCGGAAATAAAATATCTGGACAGCCCGAATTCCATGGTCAATTTTTTTCGAAAAAGATAGACCCGTCCCATTGTTTCCATTCCTGCAATTCGGGCGGCAAATGTGTTGTCATAAAAAGTAAAAGGAATTCCGGGGGCTGTGAAGAGGCGGAATTTATTGTCGTAATAGTTCTGAAAGATGCTGGCGGAAAATTGCCACCCGAAGAATCGGGGATGCTGGGAAACTTCCCGGAGGATGTCAACGCCGATTTCCCAGCTGCGGTTCTTCTCCGGATCGAGTCTCGGAAGGTGTGCAAGATCCGCACGGCGGTAGGGAACGCTCATTTGCTGAAAAAGCGTAGGGAATTTGGTGTTGGTACCGAAATTGAAATACGCTTTGTAGAGCAGATCTTTGCGATACCCGGTGATCTGGAAGCCGAACTTGGCAGTTAACGCGGACCACCGGTTATCGACAAAAATGCCCGGGCGGTAGGCACCAGGTGGATTCAAATGCAACTCCGTATCAAACTGAGCGTCATGAATGTAATCGTAACGGAGGCTGGTACTGATTTCTGCCAGCTGGAAAGGGCTTTTGCTGAGTGCTTCGGTCCAATGTACGATCGCAAACAGACCGTGGTGATTCCGTTGTGGCCGGGTGGAGAGAAAGAAAGCATTTTGCCCGTTTGGGTGCGTTTCCCGAAAATGCAGCCGAGAAAAGCGGTACTGGTAGCCAAAAGTAAAGTGGGGACCACGCGTAACAAATTCCTTTAACAGGCGGACATGAAAGCTTCTTTCGGCTGCTGAAATCTGTGTTGTTCCGGCATTCATCCGGAGAGACTGATCGCTGGTGGCATCGTTTGCTCCTGCCAGGAGCGAAAGCGGTCCTACAACCGGCAGGGACTTTTCAAGGTGGACAAAAAAAAGACGGTGGTGGCTGGTCATGTTCTCGCGGTCGCGGGTGTTCTCATAGGCGGTTTGCATCTGGGTCCACAACATAGTGATCCGATTGGGCCGACCGGGGGGCTTCTTGGTATTGAAGATCCACCGGAACATGCCCTGCAGGTAGGCGGTTCTGTTGGTGAGTTGATGGGTTGGTTCGTCTGTGAAGGGGCGGTTCCAGCCACTGCGAAAAAGAGAAAGAGAAGCCTGCACCGTACTAAAATCGCGATGGCCCTGAAGCCCAAATGCTCCGTTCCGGTATGTCCCAAACCGTTGCTGGAAGCGCAGTGTGTAGTCCCGGGAAAGCTGCGGCACGAGATTGATCACGCCGGAAAACGCTTCGGCACCAAAAATTGTGGAATTGCTGCCTCGGATAATTTCAATCTGTTGGATGTCATCCAGGTTTAAAAGGGAAAGATCGAAGCGCCGAGTGAGGGTGCTGTTCAAGGGGATGCCAGCGATAGCGATGGTCACATCATCCGGGTTACCGCCTCGCAGGCCAAGCAGTTTTTTTCCGCTAAGGGTTTCTTCCACCTGAACAGCGTAATCGGTGCGCAGAAGGTCACCGGCATCGAGATAACCGCGGAGGACAAATTCCCGGCCCGATATCGTAGCAATGGTCTGAGGAAGATCCAACCGAATAGGGGAAGCGTCCTGCCGCAACGCTTCCACAGAAACAGCCGGAAGCGGAATAACGCGCGGCTGGAGGTATACCGTTTTTTGCTTCTGAACCTGCAGCACGGTCAGCTTCCGGATTTCGTAGCCCACATGACGGAATGAAAGGGTATCTCCGAGAGCCTCTTCCGGAACCTGCAGGCGGAAGCTACCGCTGGCATCGGTTGTTGTACCCACACCGTACTGTTTCAAAAAAATGTTCACGTGGGCCAGAGGAGTATGGGTGTTCCGGTCCCGAACCCGTCCCTGGAGCAGAATGTCGCCGGAATAGGAGGGCTGGACAGGCAGAATTGTTGCGATGAGGAGGGGGAAAATTCGGAAAAATCCCGATTTGTATGTAATATGCCCGCTTTTCATGCTGCAGATTGGTAGCTTAATGAACGGCGCTGCCTGCAGAGGATCCGCAACGATGCGTGGTGTTTTTTCTGGATCCAAAAGGCCGGCCTTTTAAAAGAGCGGAATGATTCCACTTCATCTTAAACCTGCAGACGGCGCTTTTTATGGCGTATTTCATCCNCTGTGTTTTAAATTACGATGCGGGAAGCCGCGATTCCAGAAGATTTTTTCGGCATCTGGCCGGGAACGCGGTGGCCGGTTGAAATTTTTTGCTTCTGGGAAAAGGCGCTTTCACAGCGCGGGTGGCTTTCTTTGAGCATCCTGTCCGATGTTGATACACGGAATAGCCCACCCGCCACGGTAGGCTGAAGCGGGTTGGTTCTAACATACTGACTGTTAATGAATTACACAGCGTCTTTCGAATATCTTTTTGGAATGATCTTTGTTGAAGCTACATAAGATTCCGTTGGGGAAACCTGGGCCGAAGAGGGTAAAAAAGCCGGAAAAAGACAGGTCTGGAAAGGAATAGGGAATTCTCCGGCGTGTCTGATGCCGTGGCAAGGAAATGGTTCAGAAATTCGGAGATGTGCCGAAACCTGAACGGGGAGCGGGGGGAAGAAGTCTGAGATGGTGATGAGCCCGAGAACATAGAGCTTGAGGAAAGATGAAGCGGGATATCAATTCACTGGCCAACGGGGTGTATGATCTGGTGATTATCGGCGGGGG
>MTOL01000104.1 GCA_002011685.1 Deferribacteres bacterium JdFR-76 | reverse complement strand
TTCCCGTTCGCGGAATAGATAAAGGAACGGGGTGTATGCGCCAAGGTCGATGGCCCAGGTGCCCAGTGATACCAAATGGTCCATGATACGGGACAGCTCGGCTAGAAGCACCCGAAAGTAGCGGGCCCGTTTGGTTACCTCAATTCCGAAAAGCTTTTCCACCGCCAGGATGTAGCCAAAATTGTTGTTCATGGGCGAAAGATAATTCATGCGGTCGGTGATGGTAACCACCTGGTTGTAGGTCCGGTATTCGCCCAGTTTTTCAAACCCGTGATGGAGATAGCCCAGCTCCGGAACACACCGCACAATTCGCTCGCCATCCAGCTCCATCACCAACCGCAGTGTGCCATGAGTGGCCGGATGGGAAGGACCAAAATTCAAAAGCATCCGTTCTTCATGCGGGTCGTAAGTAAAATCGTACACCCTCTCAAAATCTTCGGGAGAAAACTCCGTTCGGGTCGCTGTTTTATTCTGTTCAGACATCACGAAAGTCCCTACTTACTGTGCCGATTCACGATCGATTTTTTCGAAACTCTCACGGTACCCGATGCCCTGCAGCGGGAAGTCTTTGCGCAGCGGATTGCCCACAAAATCATCCGGGCACAGGATTCGCCGCATATCCGGATGGTTATTGAACTCGATCCCATACATATCGTAGACTTCCCGTTCCGCCCAGTTGGCGGCGGCCCACAGCTCTGTCACCGAATCGATGCGCGGATCGTTTTCCGGAACGAAAGCTTTGACCCGCACACGATGATTGTGTTTCAAGGAATACAGATGATAAACCACCGCAAAGCGTTCAAAACCGCCCATCTCCAGATAATCCACGCCGCACAGGTCCATCAGGAAATCAAAGGCCAGATCGGGATCTTCCCGCAAAAATTTCAGGAGATCTACTATAACATCGCGGCGCACAGAGACCGCTGCTTCGCCCAAGGCATCGCTGGTTTCCAGAACCGCGTCGCCAAACTTTTCCCGAATCTTTTTCAGAATTTCCTCATTCGTGGCCATATTATCCCTATCAATTGTTCGGACAAATCAGCAAAACTGGATTTCCGCCTGGACTGCGCCTACCTGTATTGCGCAGAGCGCTCTTTCTCGATCTTTTTCTGGATCTTCATGACGGCATCGATCAGCGTTTCCGGGCGCGGTGGACATCCTGGAACGTACACATCCACCGGGATAAAATTGTCAATTCCCTGAATGGTGGAGTAGGTATCAAATACGCCGCCTGAAGATGCACAGGCTCCCATCGAGATCACCCATTTAGGCTCCGGCATTTGCCGGTAGATTTTCTGCAATACAGGCATCATTTTGATGCTGACCCGCCCAGCCACAATCATCAGGTCAGACTGGCGCGGAGAAAAACGGATGGCCTCTGCACCAAACCGGGCCAGGTCGTATTTCGGCCCCAGCACCGCCATCAGTTCAATGGCGCAGCAAGCGGTTCCAAACGGCATGGGCCATAAAGAATTCTTGCGGGCCCAGTTGATGAAGCTATCTATGCGGGTAGTTAAGATGTTGTCACCCAGTTTGCTCTCTATTCCCATTCCAGCGCTCCTCTCTTCCATGCATACATATATCCCACAAACAGAAGACCGATAAAAACGAGCATTTCAATCAAAATAAAAGCTCCCTGCGAAAGGAGCTTTTTATACACCACGGCCCATGGATAAAAGAAGACCACTTCGATATCGAAAAGCACAAACAGCATGGCGATAATGTAAAAACGGATGGAAAAACGCGTGCGCGGCTCACCCACCGGCTCCATTCCTGACTCATACGGAGAAAGCTTTATGTCACCAGGACGGCGTGGCCCCAGCATGTGGGTCATCACAAACATGCCGGCCACCATGGCCATCACCACAACGAGCAGCAGAAGGATCGGAAACATTTCAGCAACCATGAGCCGCCTCGCAACCTCTCTCTGTCTTCATAACAATTTAAAAACCAAATACTTACATCATCAAAAATTGCGATGTTAATTTAACGGATTGCCCCCAAAAATGCAACTAATTTTTATTACAGAACCATAACAGAGATTTTTTTTCAGCCCATTCGCGCCAGATAGCTGTTGAATATTGCAATTTCCAACAAGTTTGCCCCATAAGTTCTACACCCGGTCCAGAGCGCGTGCGGCCATCACACAGCCTCATGGCTGTTCGGGCAGTACAAGCCGGACAGCAGGCGGCTCAAACGGTGATTTTCAACACAATGCGGGATCCCAAAAGCATCTCAGAAAATCCATGGAAAACATGGAGGACGAATAAGCACAGGGAAGCACGGCTGCTTGCGGATTTTTTGTGGGAATCCTTCCCTGTGGTCCTTCAGAGTCTCCTTCATCCCCCGAATTTCTTTCACACCGCATCATGATTTCTCTGAACGTATCCGATATTATGTTGAAAGGTCAAATTTCGCAATAAAGGCTTGAATTTCGTTCTGAATATCATANATTGTGCGCAATCACGGTAAGTACGCCACGAAGGAAAGGGTGTGGAAATGAAGCGATCACTTCTGGTAGCATCCGTCACCGCGTCGGTTCCGCTCCTGCTCTCCGCTTCCTGGGCATTTGCTGGCCAGACCGATGAGGCCAGTGCCATTGAACACCTTGGGCACGCCCTGCCGGTCTGGAGTGTGATCCCATTTGCAGGGATTCTTCTCTCCATTGCGCTGTTTCCTTTGTTCGCACCCAAATTCTGGCACCACCATTTTCCGAAGGTATCGGCCTTCTGGGCACTCCTGTTTGCAATCCCGTTTGTTGCCGTATTTAAAGGAGANGCAATTTACGAAATTCTTCATACNTATATTAATGATTACATTCCGTTTATTATCCTGCTGTGGTCCCTATTTACCGTAACCGGTGGAATTTTTGTTCAGGGCCGCATCCTGGCCACACCGGCCACCAACGTGGGTATCATTCTTCTAGGGACCCTGCTGGCCTCCTGGATGGGGACCACCGGTGCTTCTGTACTCTTGATCCGATTTTTGCTGCGCATTAACGACGAGCGAAAATACAAGACCCATCTGATCATTTTCTTCATCTTTCTGGTGAGCAACATTGGTGGATCGTTGACGCCGCTGGGTGACCCGCCGCTGTTTCTGGGTTTTCTGCATGGCGTACCGTTCTTCTGGACCTTCCACCTCTTTCCACACATGGCTTTTGTGGTGGTTGTCCTGCTGATCCTCCTCTACCTGCTGGACAGCTATTTCTACAAGCGGGAAGGGCTGGCCGAAAAACACCTGCACCTCAAGCGGGTTATCATTGAAGACACCACCGAAGAAAAAGGCGATATTCAGGTCATCGAAGAGGTGGTGGAAGGCGAAAGCAAAAAAGTGGTGGAACGCGAGCGCCTGCGGATCCGCGGTCTGTACAACATCTTCTTCCTTCTGGGAATCATTGGTGGTGTTCTGTTTAGCGGACTTGTAACCCTGCCGGAGGTAAACATTCTGGGTGTGCATGTAGAAGGCCAGAACCTCATCCGCGACGGCTGGCTGGTGCTGATGGGCATTCTCTCTCTGGTCGTTACCCCCAAACCGATCCGCACGGAAAACCACTTCACCTGGTTTCCCATTAAAGAGGTGGCCTATCTTTTCGCTGGCATCTTTATGACCATCATTCCTGCCCTGATTCTGCTGCGCGCTGGCGAAGAAGGAAATCTGGGATTCCTTATCAAAGCGGTCCGTGAGCCCTGGCACTACTTCTGGATTACCGGGACCCTGTCCAGTTTTCTGGACAACGCACCCACCTATCTCACCTTCTTCAATACGGCGCTGGGCCGTTTTTACCCAGGCGTGCCAGAGGCACAAGCGGTGGCCATGCTGATCAANGAAAATATCCTCTACCTGGAGGCCATTTCGGCAGG
>MTOL01000394.1 GCA_002011685.1 Deferribacteres bacterium JdFR-76 | reverse complement strand
CCGTGTGGTTTCGGCAGACCGGCAATTTTGGCCGCTTTCTTCGCGGGACCGCCTGGAAACAGCTGGTAGAGCTCTTTCACCGGAANACCACCCGCATTTTTAAGCCGGCGGATGGACGGAGCTGTCCCTTTTTCCTCGTACTCCTTCCGCATAAACCGGATTACGTCCCAGTGGCGGTCCGTAAGCTCCTCAATTCCCTCTTCCTTCGCAATGGCTTTCGCCAGTTCCTCATCCCAATCATTCAAATTGACCAGATACCCCTCGTCATCCACTTCAACTTTCCGACCATTATACTCCTTATACGGCATTCTGAACCTCCTCCAGTTCTTTTTTCCCATTTCCGTTATTCCGCGCCGGAAGGATTTCCGGCCGGGCAATGTTTTTCAGAAACTGGATCCCAAAGGCCAGTCCCCGGCGAAGCTCCGGAGACTTCAGCTCTTTCATCAGCTGCCAGAACGTCACATCGCCTTCGATCTCAATATCCAGATTTTTATAGACCGAGACTGCATTGTTGACGGCCATCAGCATGTCCGGCTGCGTCAGATTCTTCACCGTTTGCAGAATGGTCACAATATTCTCACCCAGATGGCGCACATCTTCCACGGTAAACGCCGTCACAATGCGATCCACAATTTTGATGAGCTCGCCAAAGAACTGGAAATACCCTTTCCGGTCGAATTCATCCAGGGTTTCCAGCAACTCCAAGAAGGCGGCTTTGGTAATGGGTGCGGCGTCCCGGACAAAATCGTCCAGGCTCTCCAGCTGGTCCAGCACTCGGGTTAGGCGCCGGACGTTGCGCAGCAGCTTTTTTAGAAGAAAAAGCAGATCTTTGGAATCGAAATGATAGGCCACTTCGTCCAGCTCTACCACCGCCGTCTGAAACACATCTGCCGCAATGCGGTTCAGGTCATCTTTCAGTTCCTGAATTTCCCGGCGGTGTCGCTCCTGCTCCTTCAACTGATCCGTAATCCAGTCCAGTTTTTGCTGAATGTCTTGTAACTGCAGTGCCAGTTCTTCATTCGTCATCGTCATGCCCTCTTTCCTGCCATATTCATCTGGGCCTCAATCGGCAATTCTGCTCCCTTCAGCAGCAAATTCCAGTACATCCACCGGAACATCATTTTGCCCCAGTGATTCATTTTGGTCTCTTCCAGCAACGAAAAGGGACCGATACCCGGCAATGGGAATTTGCCCGGCAGCGGTTCCACATCGTAGTTGAAATCGATCAGAATCCCCTTGCCAAATCCGGATTCAATGAAACAGTTGGCGTGGCCGTCGAACTGGGCCGTGAGCGGCCGGCCCTCCATAGCCCGCAAGATGTTTTCGAAGAGGATTTCGGCTTCGAAATGGGCCACCGACCCAGCCTTCGAGCTGGGCAAATCTGTGGCGTCGCCAATCACAAATATGTTTTCGTACTGCTTGGACTGAAGCGTATGTTTGTCGGTGGGAACGAAATTCAGATCATCCCCAAGGCCGGAACGGGCGATAATCTCATCGCCCATATTTGTTGGGATGGTCACCAGAAGATCGTACTCCACTTCCCTTTCATCGTAAGAGATGATCTTGTTTTTACCTGTGTCGACCCGTTCAATGTCGAAGTCCGGCACCAGGTGAATGTTCTTTTTCTCCAGGAAATGTCCCAGGAACTTGGAAGCGCGCGGTTTTGTAAATGCGCCCGGCAGCGGCGTGACGTAAATGATCTCGGTCTTATCGCGGATCCCCTGTTCGGTGAACCACCAGTCCGCCAGAAACACAAACTCCAGCGGTGCCACCGGGCATTTGATGGGCATTTCCACCACATGCACCACCAGCCGCCCCCCTTCCCAGTATTTGAGGAAATTGGCCAGGCGTGTGGCACCCTCCAGGGTGTAAAAATCGAAAATGTTCTGGTACCAGGCACCGTCTTTCAGCCCTTCTGTTTCCTCCGGGTGAATCCGCACGCCGGTGGCAATGATCAGATAATCGTAAGGCAGAATTTTTCCGCTTGAAAGCTTGATCCGGCTTTTGTCCGGCTCAATCACTTCTGCCCGTTCCATCACTACATTTACGCCGGGGGGGATAAAATCACGCTTCGGCTTGATCACATCGGCACGTGAATAAATCCCAAACGGTATGAACAGAAACCCTGGCTGGTAATAATGCACTTCCTCCTGATCGATAATGGTGATTTCCCATTCAGCCGGGTCCAACACCGGCGCCAGCTTGTTAACCATAATGGTTCCACCGGTTCCAGCTCCTAAGATTACCAGCTTCTTCATCCTTCCATCCTCATCCCTTCGTTGAACCGTTACGCTGCACCAACTTTTTCAACTTTTGCATCCTGCCATTTTTCCATAGCGTCAATGAGCTTTTCCAGCACATCCATCACCTGGGCAATGTCGTGCCCGTCCAGAAAAGAAAGAATCTCCGCATGCATCTCATTGTACTCTTCATCCATCCGCTGGGCCAGCCTTCGGCCTTCCTCCGTGAGGGAGATAATCTTCATCCGCCGGTCCGTTTCTGGCTCTTCACGGTTCACATACCCTTTTTTCTTCAATTCATCCACAATGCGGGTCAGCCGACCGGGTGTAAGGTGCATCCCCGCGGCCAGATCTTTGATGGGCACTGTATCGTTCCGGAGAAGAATACGCAAACACCGGAACTCTGCCACCCGCACTCCATACTTGGCTGCGAAACTGGTCTGGCGTTCCTGGCACAATTCATACAGGCGCAAAACCAAATCGGACATCCTGGCTGCATACTCCCTCATCATGGCTCTGCCCTTTCTTTGTTTGTTAACTTTTACACGTAACAAATATACATTCCGCTAACTTCTTAGGCCAACAAAGCCATACATTCTAAAGGGAAAAACGAATAATTATTTCACAGAACTGTTTGAATCACCATCAATTATCCGCTATGATGTTGAATATTTCATCACTTCTCTTTTACACCAAAAAGGAACGGCCTGAAATTTCTCCCCTATCAAACGCTTATATGGCAATGTATTCTGTTGTTATTCTATGCTATTTTTCAAATACTGGTGAATTCCACCACAAATTACTAATTGAAATATAATGTAAACACTGGCAAACGTTCACCTAATTCTTACAATTTTTACGATGCGGGAAAATTTTTTTGGTGACAGATTCGCGTCATTAAAATTTTGTAGCCCAAAAATATTGTCAGAAACACAGAAAGCCTCTCACCGTTCCGGAACCGGCAAGTCCACCTTACCCATCATACCGCGGGGGCGGATTCCGGGAAGACTCCTCACGACCAAAGGAAACAATACCTGAAACGCCCTGGGAAAAAGAGAGTTCAGGCCGGTACACCCGTGGAAGGATTAAACTTGAGGGATTGGAGCTCCAACCAGCTCCGAAAGGCGTTTTATGACCCCCGCAAGAATAGAGTCGGGTGTGGAGGCGCCTGACGTCAGTCCAATACGGCAAGTTCCTTCAGGAAGCCAGTCCTGCAGAACTACCACTTTCCTGGTCCGCGAATCTCGGGTACGGATTTCTCTGGCATTGATTAGATCCTGTGGACCCTCGACATGGTAAGCAGGGATAAATCGGCTGGCGATTTCCGCCAGGTGCCCGGTGTTGCTAGATCCGAACCCACCCACAACCAGCATCCGATCGGGATGTTCCTGCTGGATCAGCTCCACAACAGCCTGCTGGCGATCCTCGGTGGCGCTGCAAATGGTGTCAAAATTTAAGAAGTGCTCATCCACGGCGCATTCTCCGTAGCGATCTGCCAGGGCTGCACGGATCATCGCCGCAATCTCCATCGATTCCGAACGCAACATGGTTGTCTGGTTGGCGATCCCGATTTTCGCAAGATCTGTCCCCGGATCAAAACCTGGAGAGGCGTGTGCGCCCAGCCTTTCCAGAAAAA
>MTOL01000227.1 GCA_002011685.1 Deferribacteres bacterium JdFR-76 | reverse complement strand
ATAAAATCTTGCCATACCAAAATCCCAAGTTCATCACACAGATCGTAAAACACATCGTTCTCGTAGATTCCTCCGCCCCACACGCGCAGCATGTTCATGTTCGCCCGGGCGGCAGATTCCAGCAGATGGCGGTAGCGGGTTTCCGAAATTCTGGGAAGGAAGCTGTCACAGGGAATCCAGTTGGCACCTTTTGCAAATAGCGGAATGCCATTGACAGCCAATGTGAAGCTTTCCCCCCAGGCATCTTGCTCCTGGAGCAGTTGAACCGTGCGCAAACCGGTGCGCAGCACCTGCTCATCCACTAGCCGCTCTTCGGCAAATAGGCGGATGACAAATTTATACAGGAACTGCTCGCCGAACCCGCGAGGATACCACCGTTTTGGCGAGGGTATCTCCACCAGCAGGTCCACCTCTGTATACCCCGGAGCTACCTTGCAGCGGGCCTCTGCCACCCGGGTTCTGTCCTCTTGCAGAGCAATCCGCAAGCCAATGGTCAACACAGTACTTGCTTCAACGCTGATACGAAACCGAAGGCGCGCTTTTTCCGGCTGAATCTCTTCCGGAATGAGCTGAACATGACGGATGCGGGCCAGATTCCAGGCTTCTAAAAAAACAGGCTGCCAGATTCCAGACGTCACTAAGCGCGGCCCCCAATCCCAGCCAAAATGGTAGGGCGCTTTTCGGGTAAACGGGCTGGTTCCCGGATTTCTATCGTTTGCCGCCGGTAGAGGAAACGGATATTTCGCCTGCAAGGAACGTGCCTCTCGGATGGGAGACCGGAAAAGGACCCGCAGTTCGTTCTCGCCCTTTTCCAGGAGCTGTTTGACAGGTACCCGCCATTCCCTGAACATGTTGTCCGCCTTCAGAATACTTCTCCCGTTCAGGCGGACCGAAGCGTAGGTATCCAGTCCCTTAAACACCAGCTCCACGTTTTCCTGTTCATACCAGAAATCGCCGGGACGGAAGGTCGTCCGGTATTCCCAATCTTCCTCTTCAATCCACTGAAGCCTGGCCTCATGATCGGCATAGAACGGATCCGGGATGAGCCCATTGTCCAGCAGGTCGAGATGAACCACCCCCGGTACTGTGGCCGGCCACCACCGCCGTTTGCCCTTCTGACGGAACTGCCAGCCGTCGTATAAAAAACAGACATGTTTCATAAGCCACGCCTCCGCAAACACACCGTTCAACCGCCACACCACCATCCCATGGGAAGGGTCCTGTGGCTGATAGACCTCACCTATTTCCGAAATGCTTCGGGAAGGTTCTTAAAGAGGCATGTTTTGCAGCCTGGCGCTGTTCTTTCCGGGTGGAGAGCTTAACTAAACATAACCAAATTTTCCCTGCCGTGCAACATGTTATTGTCTCTCGCGAGCAGGGACTCGAAAAATAAGCAAAAAAACCGGTCCCAAAACACAGGGCGCCGACCGTTTTGGTCCGCCACACCAGCCTCTTGAAACAAAAAAGGCCCTCCCGAATAGAAGGAGGGCCTTTCCGTGATACTTATCTTTCCGCTACCGTTTAAACGGTCCCAAAAACATTTCATCCGCCTTTTTGATGATGACGTTTTCAGGCTTGACATCCAGCGGATAGCGGATGATCTCTTTGTCCTCTTCCAGCACTTCCGGCGGTTTGGGTGTCCGGTATTTGATAGGCGAAACCGTATTCAGTACCAGCTGGTTCTTAAGCGAAGCGGCATCTTTCGTAATCATTACAATTTTCATGTTCTTGGTCTGAATGTATTTGCGGATGGCGGCATTTACATCATCCAGTGTTAATTCGTCCATCATTTTCGGGAACTGTTCCAGAAATCCGGGTTTCATTCCATAGAACAGATCATCCAGCATATAACCCAACCTTCCGGAAGTGGTGGGTGCATAATGCAGGTAGTACGTTTTGAGAAAGCTGCGGGTCAGCTCAAATTGATCCTGAGTGAGTCCATTTCTGGCAAGTTTATCCAGCTCCCGGATGGCAGCGCGGAGGGCAAAATGGCGGTGTTCGTTTAATACGGGGCGGATCCACACCTGGAAGATCTGCTGCCTGCGGGCCACATTTGGAGGCGGAAACTGGCGCCGGCCGCCGTTTGGAAAATGTTCGATGTAAGAATAGTCACCGTAGTTCAGCCCGCGGGCCTCCCGGATTACCTGGTACAGATGACTGCTGGAATTACGGTGTTCGCCCAGCCAGGAGTTGGCCAGCCACATGGCGTAAAATTCTTTGCTATTGCTGCGCACCAGATCTATGGGATAACCAAAACTGATAGCCGTGGATCCGGTATTCTTTTCAATAAGCAACACTTCCAGTCCGTTAATGGGGGCAGGTTCCGGTTTTGGGGGTGGCTCCACCGCACCAGGCGGAAGAGTCGCCAACTGTTTGGTAAACCGGGATAGAAAGCCGCCGGAATACCCCCCGCCAATTCCCAGCACAATATTGTCGCGGGTGTAATACTTCCTGTAAAACTCTTTCACATCTTCCAGGGTGATCGATTTCACGCTTTCGATATATCCTTCTTCAGGATGCTCATATGGCGTTCCGGCAAAAATAAACTGGCTAAGTGCCTCCTTGCCAAATTCTTCATCGTCAGCATAGCGCAGGGTCCGCTCCAGATAATTCAGCTGCTGGCTTTTCACCCGTTCAAAATCTTCCGCCTTAAAGGCCGGGTGAAGGATAGCATCCAGAAATAGCTCGGCATACTCGTCCAGATAGTCCCTGTGAACCCGTCCGGTGAAAACCGTCATCTCCTTATCCACCTGCGCCCCGTAGCCAGCCGCCATGGGATAGAGTTTTTCCAGAATCTGTTCATACGAATTTTTTTCCGTTGATCCTTCGGCAATCAACTGGGCTGTGAGAACGGCAAGCCCTTCTTTCCCCTTGGGATCGTTTTGCGAACCCACTTTCACCCAGAGGCGGAATGAAACTGTGGGATCGCTCTTCACCGGTAGCTGCACTGTCTTGATCCCATGCGTGGTTTGGCAGGAAGTGAGCAACATTCCCACAAACAACAAAAGCACGATGGTTGAAATTGCGCCTCTCATTATTTATGCCCTCCCTTCAAAATGACAACGGTTCGGCGTTCCGGTACCAGGTATTTTTTTGCCACGGCTTGAATATCTTCCGGCGTGATGGAATCCATGACTTCATAGAGCTTGTCCACCACTTCAATGCCACCGGTCAGGGCGATGAGCCGCGCAAGGTTTCCGGCGACATTCCCTGGCGTATCCAGCCGCATCAGAAAGCCATAACGAGCATTACTTTTTTCATCTTCAAGCCGCTTGGCGTCGATCAGCTCCGTCTGAAATTTGCGGACGGTCGCATAAATCTCATCACGGACGTTATTGATATCATCCTCTTTTTTGACCATGGTATAAATGGTCAACAGTTTAGGATCCCGGTGATAAGAGAAGTCCGGTTCAATGAACTGAACCCGCTGTTCCTGAATGACCAGTTTTTTGTACAGGTCGCTGTTTTCGCCGAAAGCCAGGTTGCCCAGCAGATAGCAGGCGGCGGCATCTTTGCTGTCGACCGAAAAAGCCGGTCCTTTGTAGGCCACAGCCAGAATAGGCAAAGTCCGACCGTTGTATTTTGCCCTGGCAAACCGTTCTTTCTTCTGCTCAGGTTCGGGGGTAATTTTCGGTGGCACGTAACCCGGTTCCCAGCCGCCGTAATATTTCTCTATCAGCGGAAAAACTTCCTGCGGCTTGATATCTCCTACGATCAAAAGTACCACGTTTTCGGGCCGGTAATAGCGACGGAAGAAGCTCTTGCTGTACTCATACATGGTAGGCATCGCTTCGATATCCTTGCGGAAGCCGATGGTGGTATGTTTGTATGTGTGCTTGTCGAATGCCGTGTTCAGCAGCGTTTCGCTTAATACTATCCAC
>MTOL01000226.1 GCA_002011685.1 Deferribacteres bacterium JdFR-76 | reverse complement strand
GCGTTAATGCGCGCATTATTGCCGCCACCAACAAAAATTTGCGCAAAGAAGTGGAGAGCGGCAATTTCCGCAGCGACCTTTACTTCCGCCTGAACGTCATTCACATCAGCCTGCCTCCCCTCCGGGAACGAAGAGAGGACATCCGCCTTCTGGCAGAATCCTTTCTGGAAGAAATCTGCACAACTCAGGGATTGCCCGAAAAATCTTTCTCCGCCAACGTTTGGCCCATTCTGGAGGAATACTCCTGGCCGGGAAACGTAAGGGAACTGAGAAACGTCGTTGAACGGGCCGCCATTTTGAGCCCCGAACCGGTCATTGATGCTCCGACCGTTCAAGAATGCCTTTCAACCTCCGAGCCTTCTCTACATCCATACGATACGGTTAAAACACTCCGGGAAGCCAGAAGAGAATTTGAGCGGGAATATATTCTCACCGTTCTAAAAAATAAAGAATGGAATATCGTTGAAGCGGCTCAGGCCCTGGGAATGGACCGGACAAACCTGTACCGTAAACTGCGGGAATACAATATTCAAATCCCCAAATGAATCAACCCCAAAAACGGCCTAACCCGCCGTTCCCGTGCCTCCCCTCAAATCAAAGGACTTCTGTGGCTTCTGCGGCGGTGTCCTCCAACCGGTCGCCCCAGAATGGCGCCCCAGCAAGCCCCGACAAAATATTGGCTGGAAATTAAAACTTTGCTTTTATACGTTGTTTTCCCAATCGAGGGGACCGAAAGGAAAGTTAAGTTGCGGCCCGCACCGGGCCGTCCAAAATCAATTTTGATTTTCTGATCTCTATCAGAAATGGAACCGATAAACAGATAAGAGGGGCCAAATGTTGCGCATGCGTTTTCCGATCATCATTCTGCTAACAGCACTCATTTTTCCCCGATTGCTCTGGCCCGCCGATACCGCTTCATTGCGAGAAAAAATCGGGCAGATGATTATGGTTGGTTTCTCCGGACTTGCGGTTGGAGAAAGTCTGGCGGTGGACCTTTCCAGCCGGAACCTGGGAGGGGTCATCCTTTTCGGGCACAACTGCAAGAATCCGGCTCAAATAGCAGCCCTGACAGAAGAGATTCGCAATCTGGCACCGATCCCTCCGTTTATCGCCATCGATCAGGAAGGCGGCGTTGTTGCGCGGCTCAACCAGTCCAATGGATTTCGGCAGACGTACACGGCTTTCACGCTTGGGACCCGATTCGACTCCGAAGATTCGACTCGGAAACAGGCCGCCATGATGGCAGAATGGCTATCTCTGAGCGGAATAAATGTTAATCTTGCGCCGGTTGTGGATGTGAACATTTACCCAAACAGCCCGGCCATCGGCCGGTACGAACGGAGTTTTTCATCGGATCCTTACGCGGTGGCACGTCACGCTTTCTGGTTTGTAGACGAATTTCACCGGCGGGGGATCATGTGCACCCTGAAGCACTTTCCGGGCCACGGGAGCGCCCGACAAGACTCCCACCTCGGATTTACCGACATTACATCAACCTGGTCTGCAGAAGAACTGATTCCTTACACCGAACTTTTCGCTGCCGGATTTTCCGATTTCGTCATGCTCGGCCATCTGTACAACGCCCACCTGGATTCGGTTTATCCGGCTACGCTTTCGGAAAAAATTGCCACGCAGTTGCTAAGAGAAGAAATGGGATTCGCGGGCGTCATCATCACCGATGAAATGTTCATGGGGGCAATTACCCAGAATTATTCGTTCGAAGAAGCGGCAATTCGGGCCATCAACGCCGGGGCGGATATCCTTCTCTACGCTACCAACCTCAATCAGCAGGGTTCGATTGTCCGCCAGCTTCAAGATCTGCTCACCAGAGCCGTTCAGGATGGCAAAATATCCGCCAACCGGATTGAGGCCTCATATCAGAGAATCCTCCGCCTTAAGTCGCGTTACTTGCCGGTACAAAACCGTCCGGTGATAACGCCAGAGACGTTTGAGCTGCTCACGTATCCCAATCCCGTGCGGGGCCTGCGCCTGACCGTTCGCTACCGCAGCTTTTACAGTGGCACCGGAAACATCGCCCTGTACAATACCCTCGGCCAGCGCATTTNAACTCTGGAAGAAGGGTTTCTGCCTTCTGGTACCCGCACATACACCGTAAACGTGGGTTCTTTGCCCAGTGGAATTTATTTTGTGCGCGTCGCTCTGGCCGGAGATTTCCGCACGCAGAAAATCACCGTAATTCACTAAGAGGCAAAATTGGAACGGAGGGACGAAAGCCCGAATTGCAACCGAAAAACACCCAATCCGTGGAGTTCAGGCAATGGAAAACTGGATCCTCCATCCTTTCTGGACGCATTTTCCGGTTGCTCTTTTTGGCATGGCTGCTGGGATGATGGCTGTTGCCGCCTCTCAAAAGAGAAACGAGCCTCCCAAAATCCTCTCGTTGCAGCTTGTGCTTGCATGGGTTTCTGGCATTCCGGCCTTGCTTACTGGCCTCTTGGATACCAGCCTGAGATTCCAGGCATCACCATATCCGGTCTGGTTGCAAATTCACATCGCCACTGCATTCAGCCTCATTTTTTTCTCCGGTATCGTTTTGGTAATTCTTTATAAAAAAACGAACCGGCACCAAACAGCCGACCCGCTCTCCCTCTTGCTTTTCGCAATGGCTCTGCTCTCTGGGCTGGTTTTGCTTCTTCTTTCTGGCACACGACTCACCTATGGCCATGCCTGACCGGTCTCCAGTCACCGCCCTTCTCCTCTGCTAAAACAAACATTATTTTTCCGTTTAACATTCTTTTTCATTGCCAAAACAAACAAAAATTATTATTCTCATGACAACCCGAATGAAACAGTGCGGCGGAAGGAAGAATTCTTCACCGGAATTGTGGAGGTAAAATGTTCAAAGGGCATCCAAAAGGTCTTGCGGTTTTATTCTTCACGGAAATGTGGGAGCGGTTCGGGTTTTATACCATGCTCTCAATTTTTGTACTGTACCTGGGCGAAAATTTTGGCTGGTCGGATGCGCAAAAAGGACAGGTATACGGGCTGTTTCTGGCTGGCGTTTACTTTACACCCATTCTGGGCGGCTGGATTGCTGACAATCTGCTGGGATACGGAAGAACGATTACCTTAGGGGCTATTGTACTGGGAATTGGCTACGCCCTGATGGCGGTACCCACCCAGAGTGCTCTTTTTCTTTATATTGCCCTGGCAGTGGTCGCCCTTGGGAATGGTCTCTTCAAAGCCAACATCTCTGTTCTGGTAGGCAATCTCTACTCACACGCAGACAGCTCGCTGAAAGATGCGGCCTACAACATCTTTTACATGGGGATCAATGTGGGGGCTTTTCTGGCGCCCATCGGCGCAAAAGAAATCAAAAATTTCTTCATCGAACATTTCGGCTTTAGCCTGGCCCGGGGGTACAATGCCGGATTTGCCCTTGCGGCATTTGGCATGGTGCTTTCATTGCTGGTTTTCCGGCTTTTCCGGAAATATTACGCAGATGCCGATTATCAGTCCAAACACCAGTTCAATGCAGAACGTGACATGGTCCTGACCAAACAGCAGGAGAAGGAACGTATTCTGGCGCTGGTCACCATCTTTGCTATCGTTATTTTCTTCTGGATGGCGTTTCACCAGAACGGCTACACACTAACTCTGTTTGCCAAAAACTACACCGCAAGAATGGTAGGCCGGTGGACGTACCTGCTGTTCGACACCATTTCCCTGCTATCCCTCATCGGTCTGGTGCTCAGCATCATCACCATCTTGAGAAGCAACTCCAGAGCAAAGCTCTACGGCGGCATTGGGGCAGTGGTAACGGCAGCCATTGTGGTGTACAAATTCAACCATTTTGGCGAGCGCAATCCCATTTATCCCGAAAGTTTTCAGATGTTTAACCCGCTCTTTATCATTTTTCTCACT
>MTOL01000136.1 GCA_002011685.1 Deferribacteres bacterium JdFR-76 | reverse complement strand
CGGCGGGCAAATTCCAATTCTGTCTGCAATGAATCCATCAGGTACAGCTGTTTTCGGGCATCCGATGCAGGAAGAGCCAGATACTCATGACCGTCAATCGTAAGCATGAAAAGTTGACCGCGGCGTTCCACTACTTCCACAGTTTGTGCCATCAGCGATTCTGCCAGGACTACGGCAAACAAGATGGTAGAAAGGATCGATCGGATGCATCGCATGGCCTGTTCTCCGCGTTAAAGACGTGTTTCACCCAACAGCCGGCTGTAAGCCTCCAGGAGTTCTTCCGGCGGCATGGACCGGATTTTTTCCTTTGCTTCCCGCAGGCGGCGGTTCTTTTCGGCCTCCAGCAAAAGCAGTTTTCTGGCCATTTCCTGGCGTTCACGGTTCAGGGCCGCCTCTGTCCGGCGGATTTCGTCCCTGGAGAGATTGTACCGTTCCGAAAGATTGCGCAGTTCTTTTTCCAGCTGCTTCAGTTCCTGTTCTCTTTTGCGGAATGCCTGCAGGGCCCGGTTTTTTCGGCGTTCCACGAAAATGACGATTCCGGCGGCGGCTACNAGGGCGAGCAGGCCGCCAGCCAGCCCACGAAAAGTAATCAAACGGAATTCCCACAAGAGGCCCAGAAGGGCCAGTGCCAGCAGTGCCATGAGAATCCAGAAAAAACCGTCCATGGTCCGTTCCTGTATTTGGTGATTGCAGATCTAACAGCGTCCTGAACGCGGATGCGGTGTGCTGGATTCAGGACGGCTGCAGCTTTTCCTGCTGAATTTTTCTAGCTCGGCGTTTTCTTCTTCTTTCCACAGTTTGGATGAGCCGGTGAACCGGTTCCGACCCCAGGCCGATAATCAGGCCCGAAGCCGCATACCGCAGCCAGCGGGGGATGTGTTCATAAAACATATATCCCAGATCTTTGCTGAACAGCTCCACCAGGTCGATACCGGCGGCCACACAGAACGCCACGCCCAGTACGCTGGCCACAACTCTTGCGGCAGCTGTAACTGTAATCTGACGGATCAGGTTGGCGTCGAGTATGAACACGTAAATGGAATGGCCTGTTTTGGATTCCAGCAGGGCGTTGCGGAACCGCTCGCGGATTTCTTTGAAATCCAGAAACCGCTCCAGCCAGCGGCGTGAGATGTGTATTTCCAGATAACGGGCCAGCCGGGTGGCACGCCGGGTCCAGAACCGCTCCAGGTGTGTTTTCAGTTCAATGTAGCGCCAGGCCGACATCAGGATTTCCATAATCCGTTCGATAAGAACGGCCAGGAGAAGTACAAGAAGATAAAGATAGGTGATGTACAGAATGGTATCCATAATTCACGCTCCCGCTAAACATAGATGTACGGTTTGGTGCGAAAGACATCCAGTTCCCGTCTGGCCTGGTCCGACGCCTTCCAGTTCCTGAGGTACGTTTCCACCAGCCGGTGAAAGGCATCGGAAGGAAACTGACTTCCGGGACATGCTTTTTGGGCCAGCTGGCTATGTTGGAGGACGGTGCTGCCAAAGTCGGGCGGAATCTCATAAAGCAGGCACCATAGGGCTGTAACGGCGGCACCGGCATGGAGCTGCTCTTCCGTCGGACGGGTGATGCCAAGTATTCCTCCCGCGTTGGCATACGGCTGGGCTGGGTCCGTTTCGAAGTTTCCATTGAATGCCAGACCCAGGGAGCGGCGATTGTAGCCCTTCGCATGATTGCCATAGCGGTCCCACCGGCAGAACGGATGTATGCTGCCGTCTTTCAGTACCACACAGTGGTAGCCGGTCAGCCAGCCTCTATGCTGAATCACCCGTACCACATCGGCAAAGGTGGAATCACTGTGCATTGCGGTATGGTGGATTACGATCAAATCGGGATTGGCCGGCCGCAGGTGAGCGTTTTCCAGTTTTTCCGGGTCCACGCCGCCGCGATAAGGAATGGACAGCGGCGTAAAGAACGGGAACGCAGCGATGTGCACCGCAGGAGCTTTTACGTGGATTTCCTCTGCGGGCCGGACCGATTTTTCTGCAGATACCTTCATTTCCACAATCTTCCGCTGGGTAATAAAACGGATGAGAAAATGAACGGGCTGCGACCCGGATCCAATGAGGATGCCGGTGAACATCCAGTCCACAACCGGTGGCAACGGTCCGAACAGGCCGATGGGCCCAAAAATCCCGAAGCGGGAATAACTGCAAAGAATGATGCCTGTCAGCGTTCCGATAATTTGAAACCAGAAGGTTTTTAGGGTCTTACGGCGGTCCGGAGGCAATGCCGGTTCCACGACTACCAGGTTGGGCTGAGTTTCTTCGGGGAGTTCGGTACGGTCCGGATTGGCGCCTTCATTTTTGAGACGGTCGAATTCGTTTTTCAGGCTGACTTTCCGCGAACCGGATGCTTTTTGCAGAGCAGCCAGCACCTCAGCTGCTTTTTCATCCTGTTCGGAGCGGAGACGCTGTTCGGCTTCTTTTTTTACGGCTATCAACTGGTCTTCGGCTCTGGTGACCGTTGCTGCAGAATCGGTCTTTTTAAGCACCCATCGATCCAGGATGCCACCCAGCGTTTCCAGAATGCGCTCCACGATAAAAGCATAGCCGAGCGCAGTGGTGAGCAGAAGCATCAAGCTTTTAAAATCTGGCGGGGAATGCATGGTCCTGTTACTCCTGTTTAGACTGAATCGGCCGGGATGCTCCAATATACGCCCTTGCCCGTGCATAAGCAAGCGAAAATAGGCCGTTTTGATCTGTAATGAAAACGGCTTGCTGCAGTTTGATGTTATCGGCCGTCATTGGGGAACCGGGTAGAGAAGCTCAGCAAGGGCCTTTAGATGGTGGCATTTGTGCGGAACAGGGCGCATTGGGAATCCTAATATCCGGCCTCCTGAGTTTGGGGGCGGAACGGTTTCCGACCGGTGATTTTGCCGTTTTTCTGTTTCCTGGAGCGGTGTGGGGTGCGGTTCTGCCCGGGGAGAGCTGGCGCCTGAGACATGTGTTGCGAAAATGGACAGCCGTTCAGGCAGTCCGTTCTTTCTGGGCCGCAGAAGGTGGAAAGGGAANTTCCTGTAACTTCCTTAATGTTGAAAGACTTGCGAAATTCGTTCTAAATTGTTAGGTTTTTATTGTCTGAACAATTTGGGGAGGGGCCATGAACCAGCGCGATCTTGACCGCACCATCCTTTCCGTTCTGGATGAATCCGACCGCATGTTTCTTGCTACGTCAGTGGATCAGAATCCTTCGGGCGCTACTGTATTTTTTGCCCGCGATGGTTTTGACCTGCTTTTTTTCACATTCCGGACCACACGAAAGGCAGAACAAATCCGCTACAACCCGAAAGTTCAGGCGGTTGTGTGGCCAAAGGGACAGGAAGGGATCCGCGGCCTGCAAATTGAAGGGGAATGTCGGCCTGTTACTGACCCGGAGGAGATGGAGGAAGCGAAACGGCGCATACTTCGGGTGACTTCTGCGTTTAAAGACTACATGGAAGATGAGTTTTTGCTGAAAAATAAAGTTGTCGGCTATTTCCGGTTGCGGCCCACGGTCATTAAATATGTGGATTTTTACGCGGAACCCAAATTCCGCTGGCGCGAGTTTCCGGAAAATCAACCAGGCCCGGTTCGGGAAGCGTTCCGTTCGGTCTGGAACCGGCTACGCATCTGGGTGCGGGCCCTGCGGGCACCGTTCTTCACCGCCACGCTGGTGCCGGTGCTGCTGGGTGCGGTTATCGCTCATCGAGATCTGGCAGCCAGCGGAAGCGCCCAGTTCTGGAACTGGTCCACTTTCTGGTGGGTTTTGCTGGGGGCGTTGCTGGCTCACGCGGGAACGAACATTACCAACGATTATTACGATCATACCAGCCGCAATGATGAGTGGAATACACTGTTCAGTCCCTTCAACGGGGGCAGCCGCATGATTCAGGCAGGGCTGCT
>MTOL01000444.1 GCA_002011685.1 Deferribacteres bacterium JdFR-76 | reverse complement strand
TTTTTGCTGTTCGAAATCGGCCTCGTCGATTTTCGTTTTGTCCAGCAGCTTGATCAGAAAATAGCCGCGCGTTCCTTCCACCGGATTGGAGATCTGATTGGGTTCGAGGCTGAAGGCTGCGCCCACAAAGCTGGGTTCTCGGCCTACACCCGGAATAAAATCGTTGCGGGTAAAATAGGTTGTCTCTTTGATCTCCAGAGAATCCTGAGCCGCCACTTTCTCGAAATCTTCGGGCAGGGTCATTTTCTGCCGCGCCTCTGCACAGAGCTGGCCTGCGATTTCTTTCTTTTTTATGCGCAGCAAGATGTTACGGATCATGGTCTGCACATCTTCCAGCGGTTTGATGTGTTCTTTCTGAATATCGGCGATCATGGCCACCACAAAACCGCGGTCTGTCTCGAAGGGCTGTTCCCGGATGTCGCCCTTCTCGCCGCTGAACACAAATTCGGTGAGGTCCCGCGAAAAACCGATGCCCGGAATAAATCCGCCCCGGGTAAAAGGCGGCGTTTCCTGGAGTTCCACAGAATCGCGTTTGGCGGCTTCCTCTATGCCGAATTCGATGGCATCCATGGCAAAAAGGGTTGCACGGGTGCGGACTTCATCCACCGTCTGGGTGCTGGGCTGGTACTTTAGAAGGATGTGGCGCGCCCGAACCTTCCATTCGCCGTTTTCCCTTTTCTTTTCTTCTACTTTGATAATGTGCAGTCCGTAGGAGGTCTGAACGGGGCCGACGATTTCGCCAGCTTTGGCTTGGAAGGCCGCATCCTCAAAGGGTTTGACCATGGTTCCACGGCCGAAAAAGCCCAGATCGCCCCCCTTGTCGCGGGAGCCGGGATCTTCGGAATACATTTCCGCCAGCGAGGCAAAATCTTCGCCCGACCGCGCACGCTTAAGCAGATCCATAGCGTCATTCCAGATAGCCTGGGAATCCGCGGCCGACGGGACCAGGGGAAAGAAAGCATAGCGGATGACCCTTTTTTCCGGCTCACGGTATTCTTCTTTGTGTTCTTCGTAGTATTTTTGAATTTCCTGTTCTTCCAGAACCACTCTATCATCGGAGATTTTGTCGGCATCGAAGAAAATGTACTTTACTTTGGCTTTCTGATTGCGTTTGATGTACTCCCAGCGTACTTCTTCTGGCGTAACCACAACAGAGGCGGTAATTTCGTCTTGCAGTTTTTGGAAGGGGATGATGGTGCGGACGTACTCCTCCACGGGCCGCCAGTCGTTCCGCGGGTCGCGCAAAGCCGCGAGATATTTTTGGTAATCGAATTTGCCGTCGGTCAGGAACGATTCGTTGCTACGCAGGATGTCCGGCGGATTGTATTTGATGACAGCTACCACTTCGCTGTCGCTGGCGGTAATGCCGCGTTTCTCAATCTCTTGCCGCAGAAGAATTTCCTGAACCAGGCTTTCCCATACCTGGTCTTCCAGCATACTGAGTTCCTGATCCGTGAGTTCGTCGTCTCCCTGCTGGCGGCGCAGTTCGATCTGGTTGCGGAGGGCTTCATAGTACTTATCCGCCATAATCCGTTCGCCGTTTACCTCGCCCATCACGTCCGGCCGGCGGCGGATTCCGGTGATGTCCATACCCCAGTCGAAAATGATGGTACCCACAAACGCCACCACCACGAAAATGAGAAATTCCTTGGTAAATTGCCGCATCTTTTGCATTACCATGGGCCTGCTCTCCTTACTTCAATCAGTCTTGCTGGCTTCTCCGATAAAACAAATAAAATTTACAACTTAAATTGTCCTCTGGCAACTTGTTTTGTCCATCTTTTTGTTTCTTTGTCTGGCACCGGTCCCTATTTTTGCGGCTCTACAGTCAGAAGGTCCTGAGAAACGGTTTCACCGTGAGTGGTCACTTTTTCTGGCCAGATTTTGCACCCCGGATAAATCACCGTGCGGCTGGCCAGTTTGGCCCGGTCCCCCACCACAGTTCCCAGCCGGGACAGACCGCAGTCGATGCGCTTGCCCTTAACCAGTGAGCGGACAGTTCGGCCATCCGGATATGCGTCAATCACCTGGAGGTTATCGCCGATTTGTACATCCTGACCAATGACGGAATATTTCACCAGGCACCGGTAGCCGAGGGTAACGCCGTCGAAAAGGAGGGAATGTTCCAGAATGGATGCCGCACCGACCCGTACGTTTTTNCCNATGCAAGTGTAGGGGCCCACGAACGAATGTGGACCGATCTGGCTGTTTTCGCCGATCATAACCGGGCCACGGAGCACGGTTCCGGCGCCGATGACCGCACCGCGTCCAATAGCCACGGGGCCGGTAATGCTCACGCCTTCTTCGATTGTACCTTCTTCCCTGGGGGAAAAGGAGCGGTCAAAAAAGTAGACCTGGGTTTTCAGCAGGTCCCACGCATACCCGGTGGGCAGCCAGTACCCTTCCAGCAAAACGGTGTAAAAGGGATGTTCTTTTGCAAAACCCAGTACGGCAGAAGTCAGTTCAATTTCTCCGCGTTCGCTTTTGGGAGTTTTTTCCAAGTAAGTGAAAATCTCCGGCGGAAAATGATAGCATCCCACGTTGGCGAGGCGGCTTACCGGATTTTTGGGCTTTTCGATCAAATCCACGACCCGGTTCTTTTGGTCGGTAGTGTACACGCCGTAGAGAGATGGATTTTCCACTTCCTTTACCAGAGCACCCGCAGGAACATCCAGCAATTTCTCCATATCCTGGCGGGCGAAAAGATCGTCGCCATTCAATACCAGAAAGGGACCTTTGATGAGATGCCTGACTTGCAGAACGGCATGGCCTGTGCCCAACTGTTCCCGCTGCTCCTGATATGTGAGCTTAAGTTGTCCAAACGAGTTACCAAAGGCGTTGCGGATCATTTCCTGCCGGTATCCCACGATGAGAATCACCTCATCCACCAGCCCATCCAGCTGTTCCAGATTGTAGGCCAGAAGTGGGCGGTTCAGTACCGGCAGAAGTGGTTTGGGACGTGTGAGGGTCAGGGGATACGTGCGCGTGCTTTTTCCTGCCGCCATAATAACCGCTTGCATGGGCAATCTCCTTTTCTTCCTTGTTCCGCGTCCTTCCCGCCTAAAGGGTATTCTCTGCCGCCAAACACCCGTACGGGTGATGCCCCGGTCCAATGATGCGATGTATAAATTACGTGTTTTTAATAAGAAATGCAAATGGGCTTGAGCAGCTGTGAGTATCGGTAAGGCGTCTCGAGGAGGAACAAAACCTTCCAGATTTTTTGGAAGGGCGAAATTGCTTCCGGGTGGCCGACGCCGGGATCGAATCCGGAGGGAAATGGAATGGCGCTTGGGAGGAAATGGAACCTGAAGGTAGATTTTTCTGGACGGCAGCGCCGCAGATTCGCAATCCATCCCAAAATTCGGCGCGGGTCTGTAATCCGGAATAGCCGGGTTCTACCTGGATTTGTGATTGGATGCCGGCCTCCCACAGTATTGGGCATTCCGGGATGAGGNGACAGGNGGGCGCTGTGTTCCCGGCAGTTCCGGCGCTCCAGGTTTGAAAGCCTCGGTTATGGGACAACGATTAACATCCCTCTGCAGCAAAGGACGGAATGGCTGCGGAAAAAGGGGACATTTCTGGCCCGGAAGAAATCCCTTGAATTTGACAGCAGAAGACGTATTTTAATGAAAGTGGTCCTTTTGTTCCTGGTAGTTCCTCTTTTGTTTCTTGTGTTTGCAAAAAAAATAAAAGAAACCGCCGGAGGATGCACCATGAAGCTGGAAAATATTCTGTATGAGGTAAAAGATCGTGTAGCAACAATTACCATTAACCGCCCGGAAGTGCTGAATGCTCTGAATTCCAAGACCATGGATGAACTGGAAACGGTGATTGAGGAGATTGAAAAAAACGCGGAGATCCGGGCCGTCATTGTGACCGGGGCAGGAGAAAAGGCGTTTGTGGCGGG
>MTOL01000041.1 GCA_002011685.1 Deferribacteres bacterium JdFR-76 | reverse complement strand
CACGAACTCCTCAGCCGTCAGGATGTACACGAGCTGATTGAAACGGTGAAAAAAGAAAACAAAACCGTGGTAGAGGAATTGATTCCCAATCTGCTGACAGTGGGGCAGGTGCAGAAGGTTCTGCAGAATTTGCTTCGCGAAAGGGTACCAATCCGCGATATGGTTACCATTCTGGAAACCCTGGCGGACTATGCACCGCTGACTAAAGATACCGATACGCTGACGGAATATGTCCGAAATGCGCTGGCAAAAACCATTTACAAGATGTACGTATCCGATAATAATGTGGTTTACGCAGCCATACTGGATCCAAAGCTGGAAAACTACTTGAGCGAAAATCTTCANCAAAATAAAGGCGTAGGCCTGAACCTTCCNCCCGATATGCTGAAAGCCCTCTANCGGGCGGTTCAGGAACANGTCGACCGGATGAACAGCCGCGGTTTGACACCGCTTATCCTCTGTTCACCGGTAATCCGCCTGCACCTGCGCCGACTGCTGGAGATCGCATTTCCGCAAATTGGCGTTCTGTCCTATAACGAGATTCCAAGCAATGTGGACATTCAATCGATAGGAGTGATTCGGATTGGCCATGAAAATTAAAAAGTTCGTGGCGGCGGACACGCAAAGTGCCCTGGAGCTTGTGAAAAAAGAGTTTGGTCCGGATGCAGTGGTGCTGCATGTGGGGGAACGCAAGGACCGCAAGTCCGGACAGGCGGTGGTTGAAGTGACCGCAGCCGTGGATGAGGAACGCACGGAGCCTGTGGCCGCCTTTCTTTCCGCCATTTCCAGCGCCGCAGCGAAACCTGATTTCGGTCGGCGTGCCAGACAGGAATATGCTGCCGGACAGAGAGGGGGCGGCCAACCGGAAGGTCGGCACCGGAATTTGTCCATAAACGGCGAAGGGAGTTCTGCGACCTGGAAAGAATTGGAGGAGGTCCGGGCCCAGCTGAAGGCGATGACCGAACTGCTGCGGCAAAACGGCCATCCGGACCTGGAACCGCATCTGCTGGAACCTTATGCCCGGCTGTTAAGCCGGGGGATCAGCAAAGAGACGGCGCTACGGCTATTAAAAGGCGTGCCAAATCAAAACGGCAGCACTTTGAAGAAAACTCTGGAGCAGGAGGTTGCCCGCTACCTGAGGGAGCTCTGGCAAACCCGCCGACGTTCTTTAGATCAGTCACCGGAGGTCCATGTAATGGTCGGGCCAACGGGTGTGGGGAAAACAACCTGTATTGCCAAACTATCGGCGCAGGACAAAGTGTTGCATGGCAGGAAAGTGGGGATCATCACGCTGGATACATATCGGCTTGCGGCGGCGGAGCAGCTGCGTACGTTCACGAACATCAGCAAAATTCCGCTGCAGGTGGTATATTCGCCGGATGAGCTGGTTGAAGCGGTGGAATCCTTTCGCGACTACGAACGCATTTATATCGATACGCCGGGACGAAGTCCGTATGATGAAGCTTCCCTTTCCGATTTGAAACGGTATTTGATCCGGATTCCGCGTTCTCAGGTACATCTGGTTCTCAGTCTGAACAGTCATCCGGAGGATTTGCTAGCTTCGATTGAGCGGTTTTCCCTGTTTTCTCCGGACCGGCTCTTGTTTACCAAACTGGACGAGACAGTGCGGTCCGGCATGTTGCTGGATATTGTNTNCCGATCTGACCAGAAGGCCGGTCTCCTATGTGGCCAACGGGCAGAGCATCCCGGATGATATCGTTGAGGCAGATCCCAACTGGATAGCAAAAACCATACTGGGAGGCGTACTGTGAGCTCAAATTTGCATGATCAGGTCTGGGCATTGCGGGAGCTGATACCGGACTCGGAGATCTATCCAAAAATCCGCAGTCGGCTGCGCAGCCGGAGAATTGCGATTACATCCGGAAAGGGCGGAGTCGGGAAGAGCGTCATTGCCGTAAATTTTGCCCTGGTACTTGCGAAGGAGGGATATCGCACCCTCCTTATTGATGGCGATGTTAGCCTGTCCAAACTGCCCATTCTCACCGATTCGGCGCCGCCTTTCAATTTCGCCGACGTGCGCAGAGGCAAGAAGACGCTTCAGGAAATTATCTATGAATATCAGCCAAACTGTTCCATTCTTCCATCGGGCTCCGGCATAATTGATCTGATGGAAGCCCAGGAGGATTTCACTTATCGGCTGCAACACCAGTTTGAAGAGCTGGATGGTCAGTATGATTGTATGATCATCGACACGGCATCTGGCATTTCTTCCATGGTGTTTGGTGAGCTGGCATCCAGTGACGAAATTTTTGTCATTCTTTCGCCTGAGCCTACTGCCATTGCTGATGCCTATACAGTGGTGAAAATTCTGAGCTTCTTTTACCCACAGATACCAGTTTATCTGGTGGTTAATTTGGTGCGGGGTAGAGAAGAGGGGGAGGAAATCGCCACACGGTTTAACCTTCTCACGCAAAAATTTTTGCAGCGGACCTTTCCGTATCTGGGCTTTATTCCCAGAGACGACGCGGTACTGGAATCGGTGCGCCAGCAGTATCCGCTGGCCCTGTGGGACGACGGAAGCCCATTTTTAAATCAGCTCCGGCAAATTGTAAAGGAATGGCTGGAAATGTCGGTTGAAGGGGCAATTGAAGGTCGAGAAATCAAGAATTAGGCCGATATTTTTGTGTAGGAGGAGTCTATGTCGATCCAGCAGACAGCTGTTGAGGAATACCGGAAAACGAGTCGGGAAGAGGACGTTCAGCGCCTATGGGAGATTTACACCCGGACGCGCAATCCGGCCATTAAAGAGAAACTGCTTGTCCATTATCTTCCTGTGGTAAAATATGTGGTCGGCCGGATGATGCTGAATCTGCCCAGTTCCGTCAATTACGATGATCTGATGAGCGCCGGGACCATGGGGCTCCTGGCGGCCATTGACCGGTTTGACATCAACATGGGTGTGAAATTCGAAACCTACGTGGTTCCGCGCATCCGGGGGGCGATCCTGGACGAGCTGCGGACGCTGGATTGGGTTCCGCGGTCCATCCGGGCAAAGGCGCGTAAGCTGGAAAAGGCCATCATGCACATCGAGGCTCAGCTGGGGCGTATGGCCACGGCAGAAGAAATTGCCCGCGAACTGGAGATGGATCTGGAAGAATATGAAGAGATGCTATCCAAGATCAGCGCTACGTCCATGTTTTCCCTGGACCGCGAGATTAGCGATGTAGGAGATGGAAACGGCAGCCTGTATGATCTGATCCGTAACGCGAAATCTGACGATCCGGTGGAAAAGCTGGAGGAGGAAGAATTGCAAAACCTGCTCGTGGAATTTCTGAATTCCCTTCCGGAAAACGAACGGCTGGTGCTGGCACTTTACTATTATGAAGATCTGACTCTGAAGGAGATTGGAATGGTACTGGGTGTGTCGGAATCCCGTGTCTCGCAAATTCATACCAAAGCCATACAGAGGCTCAGAAAAAAACTGAAGGATTATTTGTGAGGCCATGATGGCCGGGAGGACCTATGGTGCAACCGCTGCATTTGCAGGACAATCTTTCCAAATTTCCCATTTTGCAGAAGATCCATGAGTCGGCGCGGGTTGCTCCAGAGGTTGAACGGGAGGTTTTTAATCGGGAACTGATCCAGCAGCAGCGGGACAAAGTCGAAAAAACGCAGGATAGCCAGGAAACGGAGAAGCCGACCATCCGGGAGAAAGAACGGGAGAAGCAGCGAAAGCCGAAGCAGCAGAAGCGGGAACTCAAGCCAAAAGCGGAAGAGGAACCGGAAGAAAGCGGTTACGAGCGGAATGGCAAAAAAAGTTCGGCAGGACAGCATGTGGATATTCTGATTTAATATCTGAGGCAAACCGTGAAGCACAGAGTAGATAGTGAGCAGGTTCGGCATATTACGCAGCATATTCATGATCTGCCAACGCTGCCGACAACTGTGGCGCGGCTCATTG
>MTOL01000358.1 GCA_002011685.1 Deferribacteres bacterium JdFR-76 | reverse complement strand
GCCAAAGCCGCCGAACCCACCACCAAACCCCCCTCCACCAAATCCACCCCCACCGAAACCACCGCCGAACCCCCCTCCAAATCCGCCCCAGAACCAGGGTCCCCAGAGCAACGCCCGGCGACGTCTTCTGCCGAAAAATCCCGGCAGGAAAAATAACAAAAGAAACAGCAGCCAGAAAAAGTCCACAACGGATCCATCCGGTTTTTTGGAACGCCGGGGCGCGATCTTCACAGTTCCGTCGATTGTCACCCCGTAATGCCGGGCTATCACACCCGCCAAGGCACCTACCCCCGTAACAAACGCTGATCCATAGTCGCCTTTCCGCAGAAAGGGAACAAAATAACGGTCAAGAATTTCTCCTACCAGCCCATCAGGGAGAATCCCTTCCAGACCGTACCCCACTTCAATCCAGATCCTCCGGTCCTCCACCGCCGTCAGCACCAGCAAACCGTTATCTTTGCCCTTTTCGCCAATGCCCCAGCGTTCAAACAGGAGGTTGGCATATTCTTCAATGGTATAATCTTCCCCTATTGTCTGAATTGTTACTACCGCTATTTCTGCTCCGGTTTTTTGCTTCACTTCCAGAATCAGACGGTTGAGGGCATTTTCTTTTTCCTCCGGAATCACCGAAGCGAAATCGTTAACATACCCGACCGGTTCGGGAAATTCCTGCGCGACAGCCAGGCTGGCCACCTTCCACAGGGTCAAAACAACGGTGGCAAAATATAAAACCTTATTTTTCATTTTCTAATTTCCTCAGGCGTTCATAAATAATCCGCAACCCGTCGAGCGTCAGGTACGGATCCACTTTATCGATGGTCTGCGATTTCTCGACGATGGTGTTGGCCAATCCTCCTGTGGCTATTACGCGGCATTTTTCGTATTTCAGGCTGTCCCTAAGCCGACGCACCAGACCGTCCACCATTTCTACCGTGCCGAACATAATCCCGGCCTGCATGCTGGTTTCCGTATTTTTGCCCAGGATCTGATCGGGAAATTTGAGTTCCACCCGGAACAGCCGCGCAGCCCTGCGCCAGAGATCCGCCGCCGATGTTTCAATTCCGGGCGCGATGACGCCTCCCAGATAGTCCCCTTGCTCGGAAACCACGTCAAACGTTGTGGCTGTGCCGAAATCCACAATAATTAGCGGCCCGCCGTACTTTTCAAAGCCGGCGACAGCATTACACAGCCGGTCTGCCCCCACAGCGCGCGGGTCCTCGTAATCGATTTTGATTCCAAGATCCAGATCAGCAGAAACCACCACCGGGCGGAAGTAGAGGTAATTTTCGATCATCCGCTGAAAAATCCGGGTAGCATTGGGCACCACAGAGGAAATAATTACACCGGTGATGTGCTCCGCCGGAATTGCCGCCGATTCACACAACATTTTGACGACAATCCAGCTTTCGTCCTCGGTGCGGGTGATGGAAGTGCTCAAACGCCAGTGAATAATGAGGTTTCCGTCCCGGTAGATGCCAAGGACCGTATTGGTATTGCCGATGTCCACAACCAGAAGCAGATCGTCCATCTTTTCATCCTACAGGAACAGGTCGCCCGAATAAAAAGTCTTTTCTTCGCCCGATTTCAGCTGAAGAACCAGTCCACCTTTCTCATCAATATCTTTGGCAATGCCCATGTAAGGCTGGTCCTCGTGGACTACCGTGACTTCCGTTCCCAGAAAGGCGGCGTATTCTTTCCATTTGTCCACAATGCCTTGTCCCTGGCCGGACTTTAACATCTCGTAATATCGGTCCATCTCGGTTAAGACTGCCACAAAGGCCTGCTGCGGCTCAATGCTGCGGTGCAGAATGATGCGCAAAGACGTGGCAATTGGGCCGTACGATTCCGTTATTTCCTGCAGGGTTTGGTTCAGATTCAACCCGATACCAACCACGGCAAACTGAATTTTTTCCTCCTGGATCCGGGTTTCCGTGAGGATCCCGCAGTATTTCCGGCCCTTTACCAGCACGTCATTGGGCCATTTGATCACAGATTTGATCTCAAATGTGTGAAAGATAGCCTCTGCAACCGCCACAGCTCCCAGAAAGGTCAACAGGAAAGATTTTTCCACCGGCAATTCCGGATACAGCAGTACGGAAAACCACAGTCCTTTGCCGCGCGGAGATACCCAAACACGGTTCATCCGCCCGCGGCCGGCGACCTGTTCTTCCGCAATCAGCACCTGGCCATCTGGAAGCGGTTCTCCACTTCCCTCCAGGGCATTCACCGCCATTTTGTACAGAACCCGGTTCGTGGATGTCACCGTCTGCCGGTACTGAATATGCTTTCCAATCCGTTTCAGCTCAGGATTGGAGAGAATTTGATGTATATTAATCATTCTGACAGTTCTCCCGGTGTGTAAAGATCGTCACCTCCGCCTTTTTCACCTTTTTCCTTTTTCTCCATCTCGCGGTACGCTTCTTCTTCCGCTTCTTCAATCATCTGGTCAAAATCTTCGCCCAGCTCGTCGCCGAACTCTTTGCCCATTTTTTTCATGAAATTCACGATCGATTTGGGATCGTTTTCATCCAGATCGCCCCATTTTGCCGGATCCGCCAGGCTTTCCAATCTGTCCTCTTCCGAACGCGGTGCCGCAAATCGCGAGAAAAGACGGCTCAGATTTTTGCCTTTACACTTTGGACAACGGATATCCTCCAGTTGTTCCAGATTCATGAGCAAAACACTGAACTTTCTTCCACAATCGGCACACCGGTACTCGTAAATTGGCATGGTTCCCTCCTGCTTCCTTCTTTCAGCTTGCCTCTATATCAAGGAGTACCGTATCTTTTTCCACTGCCGCTCCCTTTTCCACACGGATCTGTTTTACCTTTCCGTCCACGGGCGAACGGATTTCATTCTCCATTTTCATTGCTTCAATAATAACCAGCCCCTGTCCTGCTTTTACTTCTTGCCCCGGCCGAACAATCACATCCACCACCAGCCCGGGCATGGGCGCTTTAACCTCTTCAATTCCAGCACGCCCGCCCGAACTCTTTTTTAGCAAATTCTTTAGAACCGTCCGCTCATCCTCCACCACCGCTGTTAATGGCCGGTGATCGATCCATACCCGGTGCTTTCCCTTTCCGGCGGAATCAATCCAGAGAGTATACTGCTTGCCATCCACAATGAGCGAATAAAATCCCGCGGGATCTACAGGTGAAAGGTCCAGAACTACGGGCTTGCCACCATAAAAAAGCCGGACATCGCCACCATGATTTTCAACCAACAACTCAAACTGCTGATTTCCAATGGAAACCTGGTACTTCATATGCCCCTCAGCATCCACTCACGGCCAAGACGTTTCCAGTTGCTTGTGTGCGTGTAATGATCCGTTTCGGCTGTCGTTTTTTGCCGGGCCCGGGCCTGAGCCCATACAGACACCAGTGCACCAATAAAAGCCTCATCGGCTTCCACAGTTCCATTCATCAGATCTTCACCGTGTTCCTGCAGGAAATGGGTGGAAAGATCCCCTTTTTGGAAGGCTGGATGCTCCACTAGACGCAGGAAAAAGGGAATGGTGGTTTCTACACCAAAAATCTGATATTCCTGCAACGCCCTTCGCAAGCGGCGGAGCGCTTCGCCGCGGTCCCGCCCCCAGACGATCAGCTTCGAAAGAAGGGGATCGTAGTACGGTTCCACGGCGCACCCGGAATAAATTCCGCTATCGCAGCGGATGCCGGGGCCCGAAGGCTCACGCAGAAACCGAATTGTTCCGGTGGACGGCAAAAAACCGCTGGAAGGATCCTCTGCGTAAATCCGCACTTCAATGGCATGCCCTTCGAGCCGGATATCTTCTTGCTTCCAGCGGAGCTGTTCTCCTGCTGCTATGCGCAGCTGTTCTTCTACCAGATCGATTCCCGTCACCCATTCTGTGACCGGATGCTCCACCTGCAAGCGGGTATTCATCTCCAGAAAGTAGAAGTTCCGTTCTTCGTCCACGA
>MTOL01000515.1 GCA_002011685.1 Deferribacteres bacterium JdFR-76 | reverse complement strand
GGGGCCTCACGGGTTGTGGCTCACGGAAGCGTGGTGCATTAGAATTTCTCCAGCAGCATTTTGACAATGGAGACGGAATCCACGCCTTCCGCCTCCGCGTGAAAGTTGGTGACCAGCCGGTGGCGGAGTACGGGGATGGCGACCTGTTTGACGTCCTCAATTTCGGGAGTGGGACGGCCGTCCAGCAGGCAGCGTGTTTTGGCCGCCAGGATCAGAAACTGGGAAGCCCGTGGTCCCGCGCCCCAGCTGATGTAGTCACGGATGAATTTGGGAGCGTGGTTAAAATTGGGGCGTGTCATGCGAACGAGCTTGACAGCGAAGTTTACGACATTGCTGGCCACCGGCACCCGGCGAACCAATTCCTGAAATTGAAGGATTTCTTCGGCTCCCATCACCGGTTCGGGAAGAGACTGGTAAACAGATGTGGTATGCTTAACAATTTCAATCTCTTCATCTTCGGATGGATAATCAATCCACAGGCTGAACATGAACCGGTCCAGCTGGGCCTCCGGAAGGGGATAAGTACCTTCCTGTTCGATGGGGTTCTGTGTGGCCAGCACGAAGAACGGTTCGTCTAGTTTGTAGGTGATACCGCCCACCGTTACCTCGTGTTCCTGCATGGCCTGCAGCAGGGCTGCCTGGGTTTTGGGCGGGGTGCGGTTGATTTCGTCCGCCAGAACGATATTGGCGAACACCGGTCCCTTCACGAAACGGGGGATTTTCTTGCCGGTGGAAAGATCGTCTTCGAGAACCTCGGTGCCGGTGATGTCCGCCGGCATCAGGTCCGGGGTGAACTGGATACGGCTGAATTTCAGATCCAGTGCCTGGGCCAGCGTGCTGATAAGCAGCGTTTTGGCCAGGCCAGGCACACCGATGATCAGGCAGTGGCCGCGGGAGAGCAGCGCAACCAGCAGTTCGTTGATGATTTTCTTCTGCCCGATGATAACTTTGCCGATCTCTTCCAGCAGTCGGTCGTATTTGGACTTCAGTTCTTCAACCAGTTCAATGTCATCTGAAGTTTTTGCGGGAGAGGCCATCCATCCTCCAGTCATGTTCGTTTATCCTGGCAACTGCAAGATTTTCAGAAAGTTCCTTCTAAATTACAATTTTCCCTTTTCTTTATCAATTTTTTTTGTTTGCGCAATCAGGGCCTTTGTCATACTTTCAATGAATGGATAAACAGGAGAAATGCACACGGGTGCAATGGAACGGACCTGTTTGATCGGAAAAGACCGTGCCGAACTGGAGGCGTTTGCCCTTTCTCTGGGACTGGAGGCATACCGGGGCCGCCAGCTTTTCCACTGGATCTACCGCAAGCGGGCCACCTCCTTTGAGGAGATGACCAACCTCAAAAAGTCCCTGCGCGAGCAGCTGGCAGAGAAGGCGGAGCTCCATCTTTTGCGGCTGGATCAGGTTCAGGAATCGCGGGCGGAACCCACGCGCAAATTCCTCTTCCGCCTTCCTGATGGGCTGGCGGTGGAGACGGTTTACATGGAGGACGCGGACCGCCGCACGATCTGCATTTCTTCCCAGGTGGGATGTGCCCTGGGATGTGATTTTTGTGCCACCGGCCGGATGGGATTCGTACGTAACCTGACGGCCGGAGAAATGGTGGACCAGATCCTCTGGGTGGAACGCTTTCTTGCTACCGAGATCACCAACGTGGTTGTCATGGGTATGGGGGAGCCTTTTCTGAACTACGACGAGGTGCTGAAAGCGGCGGAGATTATCGCCGACCCGGAGGGCATAGCCATTGGCAAGCGACGTATCACCATTTCCACCAGCGGGATTGTTCCCGCCATCTACCGGTTTGTGAACGAAAAACGCCGGTTCAAGCTGGCCGTTTCGCTGAACGCCACCACCGATGAGGTGCGTTCGCAGTTGATGCCAATCAACAGAAAATACCCGCTGGAAAAACTGCTGGAGGCAGTCCGGTATTACGCCGCGCATAATCACAACCGGATAACGTTTGAATACATCCTCATCCGCGGCGTAAACGATACTCCGGAAGATGCCCGGCGGCTGAAAAAACTCCTCCGCGGCATCCCGTGTAAGATCAACCTCATCCCGTACAATCCCATTGACGGGAGATACCATGCACCGGACGAGGAGGACCTTCAGCGGTTTATCCGGCCGCTCCTTTCCATGCCGGCGGCCATTACCATCCGCCGCAGCAAAGGCCAGGATATTTCTGCGGCTTGCGGACAGCTTTATACCGAGGTGGGAAAGGGGAAAGCGAAAGCGGCAATACTGGTTTGATAGCGGAGAGACCGGGGTTTCAAAGATTTGAAAAAAAAGCTTGATTTTCTTTATGGCTTTTTGTTGATTTAATAAAAATTCGTGGTAGGGGCAGGCAAACAGCGGGGGCCTATGGAAAAATTAATGGAGAAACTGGAAGATTTTCGCGTTGCAAAGTACCGTTTCGTTTTAAAACCGTTAGAATTTATCAAGCTCGCCACTTTCGCCGGAAGTTCCCTTCGGCGGGATTTTCTTCCCATTTTTAAACAGATTACCTGTTTGAAACCGGATGAAACGTGTTCTACTTGCGAGCGAAAGGACGAATGTGTCTATTTTGATCTCATTGAGGATCAAAAAGGGTATGAAGATCCCATTTACCACCGTTTTCAGACACCTCCGAAGCCATTTATTTTCGAACCGCCGCTGAAGCGGAAAACTTCCTACCATCCCACAGAAAAACTGACCTACGATTTGCTGCTGATTGGGCGGGCCATTGAATATTTCCCTTATTTCCTGGCTACCATTCGCCAGCTGGGGGAAGTGGGAATGGGCCGCAACCACGGCAAATTTGAGGTGGAAAAGATCATCGCTTTCGACCTGATGAAGAATTCCATTGCGGCGGAGTATGCCTTTAATTCTGAAACTCAGTCGTTTGATAACGAAGTTTCAGTTTCGCTGAAGGATCTGTACCAGAAGTACTTGAATGAGTACGAAGAAATCCGTGATATTGTAGTTTCGCTGATCACGCCGCTGCGCATGAAGCGGATCGGATCCGAAAACTGGCATCTTCATTTCCGCAATCTGATCCGCAACATTCTGACGCGCCTGGCGAATCTGGCCTACACGTACTGTGGCTATGATGAATTTCTGGATTTCCCGGAGATCATCTACAAAGCTGGCCGGGTCCGCACCGTTAAAGAAAACTATATCTGGGAAGATTGGCGGCATCCGGCGAAACGTCAGGATGATAGCATCCGGCTGGGCGGCTTTATCGGGGATATTCACTACCACGGCGATATTACGGAATTTTGGGGAATCCTGCGCCTGGGAGAGCTTCTGCACATTGGCAAGAATACCAGCTTCGGCCTGGGGCGCATCCTGGTAGAACCCGATGAACGCACTTCCAAAATGGCGCAGACGTGACCGGTATCCGACCGGGGGAATGCTAAATGGATTCTTTCTCCGCGGGAGATATTCTCCGCTCCATCTGGGGATTCCGGCCCGCCTACCTTCTGCAAGCGTGCGTTGAAATTGGGCTGTTCGATGCCCTGAACGACCGTCCGCGTTCTCCGGCTGAGCTGGCACACCTGCTGAGGGTGGACCGGCTGTATCTTGAGAAGGTGCTTGCGGCTGCAGCCGCCATGGGCTGGCTGGAAAAACGGGGAAAGAAGTTTGCACTCAGTGAGCTGGCCCGCCGGTATTTTGTGGAGGAAAGTTCCACCAGCCTGAAATACCTGATTTTGCATAGTGGAGCGGTGGCCGAGTTTTGGCGGAATCTGCCACGGATTCTCCGTACGGGGAGCTGGGAACGGCCGGCCCGGAGTGAGGAAGAACACCGCTGCTGGATTCTGGCCATGGATGATATTGCCCGTGCCGGGCAGGCCCAGCGGCTGGTAGAAAGTGTGGATCTGAGCCGCTGCCGCCTTTTGCTGGATTTGGGAGCCGGTCCCGGAAGCTATTCCATCGCCCTCTGCCGGGCCTATC
>MTOL01000122.1 GCA_002011685.1 Deferribacteres bacterium JdFR-76 | reverse complement strand
GGCTTCATCCCCCAGATTGTACTGACATTCAGCCTTGATGAACTGGTTCTCCTCCCAGGTCACCAGGTCGTAATCCCAACCCGGAGCTCCAAAGGTGGATTCGTTGAACCAGCTGGCCTCCTCGTTATACTCGCCGTTGTGCGATCCGACGTATTCTCCGTTGGAATTGGGCCCGAAGTAAAACTCAAGCCGCGGATCATTGTCTTCTTTCAAAATATCCACAATGTACCCGCCTACGCGGATGTACCAGCGCTGTGCCCTGAACTGGTAATAAATGTTCTGCTCACCCTGGGCATCGCTGTGCGGAGCAATCCAGTTGCCGTCATAGGAGCTGATGCCCTGCTGGGCTTCGTTCAGAGCAAGCTGATAGTTCTCCGGCTTGACTTCAGCCCAGTTCAACAGGATCCGTGCCTTCAGCGTATGAGCGGCCTGAATCCATTTTGCCGTGTTGCCGCCGAAAGAGAAATCGTACGTGCCATCGAAATTCTCCTGACCGGCCTGAAAATCCTCAATGGCACTATCAATCAGCTGCAGCACAGCGTTGTGCACATCGGACTGTTTGTCGTAATGCGGATTTCGGTTGGCCGGATCGGCCGCTTCGGAATACGGGATATCGCCCCAGACGTCGGCAGCGGTGGCAACCACCAAGGCCTCGTACATCTTGGCGATTCCCGATACAATATTGGCCCCAGATTCCTTGGCCTTTTTCTGCACATCATGCATATCAATCAGGCCACCTTCCTGGTAAACCTGATTCCACGGCCCATTGAACAGATCAGAGGTCACCTCAAAGACCTCGTAGGAGGAATACTGGTGCCCTGTTCCGGCGACATGTTGCATCCACATGGACGTGAAGATCCCCACGTCCCCTTCGACGAAGCCGTACGTTGCCATCTGAACGCCGGCAAGCTGAGACAGCAAGGGCACTTCCGTGGGCCGGTTGGGATCCGTGTCCAGAATGCCGCCGGAAAGGAAATCACCACACTGTACCATCAGGGCCGCGAGCGACAGAACAGCAAGCAACGATATGATTTTACGCCACATTGTTCGCCTCCCGTTTTAGTAGTTGAACCGCACCGTAAACGTATAAGCTCGCGTCTGTGGTGAGTTGAAGTAATCGATACCGCGGCTGTTGGTCGCCTGCGAACGATTGGTTTCCGGATCAAAACCGGTATAATTCGTCCAGGTAATCAGGTTGCGTCCGGCAATCCGGAAATCCACGCTCTGCACGCCCAGCCGTTTCACAAAGTCGGAATCCCAGCGGTACGACAGCGAAACCTCACGCAGTTTCACATAGCTTCCGTCTTCGATAAACTGCCACCGGTCACCAGAATACCCGCCCAGCGTCATGAACCATTTCTCATCCACCAGGAACGGCTTGCCTTTGCCGTTGGTTGCACCCGGACCGATGGCTTTCTCGCCATGGTGCAACCAGTGGTTGATGGGCAGTTCCTGACCGCGAACCTTTGTGTCTGCGTGGGTTCCGTACTTATACAGCTGGCCCTTGCCGTAGTTGTTGATCCAGCGTTTGTAGACCACGTCGAAAAGGACGGAGAGGGTGAAGTTACGGAAGAACCGGAATTCGTTCCGCCAGCTACCCAGCCATTCCGGATTGGGCGAATACGGCGTAATCAGATGCACCGGCGCCAGAACCGGTTTGCCATCTTCTTTCACAAATACGTCGCCCTTCTTCCACTGGCCGGCGTATTTCTGGTCGATGTCGGTTTCAGGAATGCCGTCGTTGTCCAGATCCAGCACCAGGCCATACCCGAACCGGGCCCAGGACTGCACCCGGTAGGTGCCCAGCGGATACCCCGGAATGGCATAGGAATAGCCGCCCAGACCCTCCATATCGGCACCGGACATATCCAGCACTTTATTCCGATTCCGGGACCAGTTGATCTTGGTATCCCACGTGAAGTTTCTGATTTTGATGGGAGTTGCCGTAATGGACAGCTCGATACCGCGGTTGACAATGGTAGCCGCGTTCGCCGTAATCGAATTGGAACCCGTAGAGGGCGCCACGTTCAGGTCAAAAATGACGTCCGTGGATTTCTGATCGTAGTAGGTAAACTCGATACCAATTCGGTCATTAAACAGCGACAGATCCAGGCCGTACTCGAACTCGCGGGTGCGCTCCGGCTTGATCTCATCGTTTCCGAGATTGGTATCATGGCGGAAGACCGTTTTGCCCATGTAAGTGGGCCCCAAAATGGCATTGGTGTAAATACCAAAGTACTCGTTGGCTGCCTGGAAGGCCGAAATGGTGGTGTACACAGCGGGATGCACACCGGCCACACCGTAGGCAAAACGGGCCTTTCCAAAATTCACGTAGGGAATTTTGAACTTCTTGGTGAATTCCCACGCCGCGCTGGCTTTGGGATACCAGTGACGCTTCTTCGCCTTTCCAAACGTGGAAGAACCATCATTTCGCAGTGCCCCGGTTAGATACAGCTGATTGAAAAGATCCAGGGTCAACTGGCCGAAATAAGACTCGATGTTCCGCTGAGCCAGGTACTGATCCGGAGTGAGGTTCACAAAATTGTCCAGCTCGATAAAGCCTTTGGGCGTACCGGCATCCACGCCAACCACCACGTAGCGGCGGTCACGCCGGATGTTCAGGTTGTGCCCAAAAATCAGCGTACCGTCGATGAAATCCCACCGCTTGAGGAATTTCTTGCCCTGAATGGTCGCCAAGAAGTTCGCATCGATTTCATGGTGCGAAATGTCCGCATCAATTAACCGGCCCTTTCCGTTTTCCCGCGAGGAACCGGGTGGCAGGTAATTATAGCGGTTCTCTATGCTGTAGTCCGAACCTACATGATAGCTCAGATTCAACCAGTCCGTAGGATCATATTCGAACTTGACATAGCCCTGCAAACGGTTCACGCGGGACGGGTTTTTGTGCTCGTACAGAATCCAGAACGGATTGTCGAAACCACGGCTCTTTTTGAGCACTTTGGCTTCCGGATAACGGTACGAACGGTGCAGACCGGTTACCGGATGCAGATACGGCCAGTTGTTAAAATCCGGCGGCGTACGAAGCTCTGCAATTCCGATCCCCGAAAGGTTATCAGCGCGCTGGATGTAATGGGCGTAGATGTTAGCATAAAACAGGCTGGCCGTTACTTTCCATTTTTCAGAAATTACATGGCTCCCTTTCAGCCGGGCCGAAATCCTGCGGTAATCGGAACCGGCCTTCCAGTGGCCCTTTTCGTAGTAGCGGTTCAGGGAGAAATAGAAGGTTGTCAGATTGTTTCCGCCAGAAATGGTGAGCGTATTGTCAAAAATGTACCCGCCATCGGAAAGCTCGGTCATGTCGTGGTTGTACCACTTGTCCGTGGGTTTGCTGGGGTCGTACCATGGCGCGTCGGGCACATTCAGCGGTGGCCCCCACGAATACCGGCTGTGCGGGCTATATTTGCCCTTGGNCCCCTGCCCGTACCAGTGCTGCAAATCGATGGTGTTGCTCAGTTCCGTACGGCCATACTGCATTTTGTAGCTGATGCGCGTCCGGCCCGGCCGGCCAGATTTGGTGGTAATCAGGATGACACCGTTTGCGGCCCGTGAACCGTAGATTGCCGCTGCAGCCGGTCCCTTCAGTATTTCGATGGATTCGATATCCTCAAGGTTCAGGTCCGCCGCACGGTTGGATGATTCGGTACCACTTCCGGCATAAGTTCCACCGAATCCCGGCACATAAAGTATATCCGTGGAGTTATCAATTGGCACCCCATCTACCACAAATAGCGGCTGAGTGGACCGGTCGATGGATGCTGCCCCCCGGATACGGATGTAGGCATTGGTTCCGGCATCGCCGCTTGTCTTAACAATCTCCACATTGGGCGCTTTTGCCTCCAGTGCAGCCACCAGGTTTGGCTCATCGGCCCGGACTATCTCCGCCGCCTTTACTTTATCAATGGTAACCCCCAGTTTCTCTTTGATCTGCGTTCCCC
>MTOL01000309.1 GCA_002011685.1 Deferribacteres bacterium JdFR-76 | reverse complement strand
CCTTGGCCTCCGCGCCTCCGATTTTGTGATCACCGTAGCGTTCAAGGGCCGGAAAAACAGGATACTGACAGAAACACTTTAGACAGCCCGAAAAGTGCTTCCCATCACCTCCCCTGCTCCCCGCACCCAACCACAGCCGAATTTTCCATATGGTTCGCGGTGGTTTCATCTGCCCGTATCCGCCACTGGGAACTCTGGTCGTTCCCGAAAAGTGAGCATCCAAGGAATTCGGAAAGGGCCTGGAACAGCCCGTCCAGACCTGGGGGGCCGTCATATTTTGGCAAAAACACCCTAATGCCATTGCAATCCACCTTTCGAAAAAGGGACTTGCCTGCAATCGCAAAAGCACCGTCTTTTCCTGGAAAGCGAAACGGCTGCCTCTTCTTCCTGCGGGGACATGGCTCAGCTTTCAGGCCGCTGATCTGGAGAAATTATTGTTGGCCGGTTCCCTGCCAAAGGGAAGAAAAAAGCAGCGGCCGGATAGGGATCGCAACCTCCTATGCGGGTGAATGTTGAATTTCTTCAATTGTCATTGCCTTCCATAGCAAATTTTCATAATATAGATTGTTCAAGAAATTTCGAACAGGGCTTCCGAAAAGGCAAATTCCGATAGGCCAGGAGTACGAAAAAGACCTGGAACAACGGGAAACGAAAAATCAAAAGGCAACATGAGGGAACGAATGAGGCAAGACATCCGCCGCATCCATTTTATCGGCATCTGCGGGACAGCCATGGCCAACCTGGCCGTAAAAATGCACGAACTCGGCTACGAAGTTACCGGGTCCGATGAGAATGTATACCCACCTATGAGCACTTTCCTGAAAGAAAAACAGATCCCCGTCTCGGTGGGGTTCCGTAAAGAAAACGTGGCTTACAATCCGGACCTGGTTATCATTGGAAATGCAGTTTCCCGGGGCAATCCCGAAGCGGAATACGTTCTGGATAACAAACTCCGGTACCTCTCCTTGCCTGAGGCCCTAAAGCATTTTTTCCTCTGGGGCAAACGCAATATCATTGTTTCGGGAACACATGGGAAAACCACATCGGCATCTCTGTTGGCCTGGTGTTTGGAAAAGGCCGAAAAAGATCCCAGTTTTCTCATTGGTGGTATTCCGCGGAACTTCGGTTACGGATTCAAAATCGGAAAAAGTCCATTCTTCGTCCTGGAAGGAGATGAGTACGACTCCGCTTTTTTCGACAAACGTTCCAAATTCCTGCACTACTTGCCAGAGATTGTCATTATCAACAACATCGAGTTTGACCACTGCGACATTTTCCGTTCGCTGGACGATATTCTCATTAGCTTCCGGCATCTCATCCGCCTGATTCCCCAATCGGGCCTGCTGGTTGCGAACGGCGACGACCCGCATGTGCGTTCACTGCTGGATGAAAGTTTCGCGCCCGTAGAAACATTCGGATTTCGCAGTGATGTAACCTGGTACATTAACAACCTGGAGTACCAGCGGTTCGGTGTACATTTTGACCTGAGCCGCCAGGGGAAGCTTTTTGGTCGCTTTTTTGTACCGCTCGCGGGCAATCATAATGTGATGAATACCGTGGGGGTAATTGTAGTATTGCATCATCTTGGCATCCCGGCCGACATGATTCAGGAAGGGTTAAGTACGTTTCTGAGTGTCCGCAGGCGGCTGGAAGTACGGGGCGAAGTAAACGGAATCACCGTTTATGATGATTTCGCTCACCATCCCACAGCCATCCGCGAAACCCTGCAGGGCTTGGCACTTCGGTACCCGGACCGCCGCATCTGGGCCATTTTTGAGCCGCGAACCAACACCACTCGGCGGAATATCTTTCAGAAAGAATTACCCGCAGCATTTGAACTAGCCTATGGCGTGGCCATCGGGCGGATCAACCGAGAACACCAGCTCCGGCCGGATGAAAAACTGGACAGGGAACAGCTCCGTGCTGATCTAGCAATTAAGAAAAAACCCGTCTTCTACCACGATGAGGTGGAAAAAATCATCGATTGGCTAATTCCCCAGCTGGAATCAGGTGACCAGGTGGTTATCATGTCCAACGGAAGCTTCGATAACATACATGAAAAGCTCCTGGCACGGCTGAGGGAAGAATTCCACGCCGATCGCTCTTCTGACACCGCAAACCGCGGATAAACCCGGAAGGCTCTCCGGAAGAGCATCCCCCACGAGGCACACTTCCTCCCGTTCTGTCATTTCCCTTCACCGGTGGCAACCTGGCCGGATGGCATTGCTTCCGCCGGCTGAACCTGCCTATCCTGCACGGTGCTGCGGAAAACAACCCTCTTTTCCAGATCCGAGTCAGGGCTGCGTCTTGGGAAAAATCGGCAACGATTCTTTGGATAGGGGATTCAGAAGGAGCTAAAAAATCAGTGGATGGCGCTTCAAGCCGTCTGGATTTTTTGAGGATGCAGGTCCTTTTGGCTGGGCCATTTCGCTATTCTACTTCGTCTTCCAGACCGTAGAGTTTCAGTTTTTCCCGCAAGGTTGACCGCGAAATGCCCAGCACTCTGGCCGCCTGAGATTTGTTGAAATTGTGAGCCTTTAGCACAAAAAGGATGTGGCGTTTTTCCATTTCGGCAAGAGACATATCCGAGGTAAGGGCCTCACCCACTTGGACCGGAGCCTTCTGACTCTCCTGATTGAGCTCACGCGGAAGGTGCTGCGGCCCAATGTAGTCGTCCCTGCACAGAATCACAGCACGCTCGATAACGTTTTTTAGNTCCCGCACATTGCCAGGCCAGGGATAATGAAGGAGGATCTTTTCCGCCTCGGCGGTTAGCCCTTTAATGCTTTTATTGAACACTTTATTATGCTGATCAATAAAGAGCTTGGCTAGGGGTAGAATGTCTTCTTTCCGTTCCCGTAATGGAGGCAGGTCAATCACCATCACCTTCAGTCTGTATAGCAGATCTTCCCGGAAAGTCCCTTCTTTGACGCACTTTTCCAAATTTTGATTGGTCGCTGCAATGATCCGGACATCCACCTGAATGTCGGTAGTGCCGCCCACACGGCGGAATGTCTGTGTTTCCAGGATCCGCAGCAGTTTGGGTTGCAGTTCAAGTTTCAGGCTGGAGATTTCATCCAGGAAAATAGTGCCGGTGTGAGCCAGCTCGAAAAGTCCTTTTTTGGCAACTCGGGCATCGGTAAAGGCCCCTTTCTCGTGGCCAAAAAGCTCGCTTTCCAGCAGATTGTCCGGGATGGCACTACAGTTGATTTTGATAAATGGGTTGTTCCGGCGCTGGCTGGAATAATGAATCGCATTGGCTACCAGTTCCTTACCCGTGCCACTCTCCCCCTGAATCAGGACAGAGGTGCGGGGAGTCTCGGCAACAATACGGATCAGTTCCCGGATCTCCTTCATTTTGGGGCTTTCGCCATAGAGTTCGGATTCCGGCATTTCCTGGCTCTGCTGCCGGCGGAGCCGCGCAACCTCCCGCCGCAACTTCTGGTTTTCTAGGGCCTTGGCCACCACAATACGCATTTCGTCCAGTTCGAAGGGCTTTACCAGATAATCGAAAGCCCCCATCTTCATGGCCTGAACGGCAGGTTCGATCTCCGTGTAGGCTGTCATCATGATCACGCTGATATCCGGATCGTGCTCTTTAATATGCCGGAGCACTTCCACGCCATCCATACTGGGCAGGCGGATATCCAGCAGCACCAGATCCACCAGATGGTTCTTGACAAAATCCACACCGTCTTCCCCGCAAAAGACGGCATTCACTTCGTATCCCTTTTTCCGCAGCACATCCGAAAGTGTAAGGGCAAAATCCTTGTTGTCTTCCACAATCAGAATGCTGGCGTCTTTCAAGATTCCTCCTCCGTTGGCAAATAGATCTGAAAGGTCGTCCCTTTATTCACTTCGCTCTCAACATAGATTTCGCCGCCGTGTTCTTCCACAATACGGTATACAATGGAAAGACCCAGCCCCGTGCCCTGGGGTTTTGTGGTGAAAAAAGGATCAAAAACAGAAGG
>MTOL01000156.1 GCA_002011685.1 Deferribacteres bacterium JdFR-76 | reverse complement strand
TTTCCTCCTTGAGCTGTTCTATAACAACTCCGGCATCGGCGGGTTCCATTCCTGCATACAGTACTCCAAACTCCGTGCGTGTGGCCCACCAGACCAGCAAAACCAGCACGGCAAAGCTGGCCCCTCCAGCTGTAAGCAATACAACCCGCCTCCTGGGAGTCAGGTTAAAATAGAACCGCTTTAGATCTTCCCAGAACCGCCGCCAATCCATCGGCCTCCTTACCCTCCCTTCACGTTAGACCTGCATCCGCATAACTTCCCGGTAGGCTTCCAGCACTTTGTTACGGATTTCCATCATCAGCTCAAAACTCACGCTGGCTTTTTCAATGGCCACCATCACTTCATGAATATTGTTAATATCCCCGCTCGCCAGCCGCTGGATACTTTCTCCCGCCTCTTTCTGAAGGCTGTTCACTTCGGACATGAATTTCTTGAGCGTCTCCACAAAATCAGGCTTTTCCTGCGGTTTGCCACTGTCTCTTTTTTGTGTTCCAGTGGCTTCTGGCAAACGGCCCGGAACAGTTCCTATCCGCTCCAGCATCGTCAATCACCCCCTCAGATCAATCCTTCGGCCCACATATACATCCACACTTGTCACTTTCCCCTGTGGCGTATAGGTTCTGCCCAGTGCAGATTCGCGCACAAAAAGCCGTTCAATTTCTTTCTTTTCGCTTAAAGAAAGGATCCGCTCGCTTTCCTTGCTTAGCTCGAATCGAACTCCACCATGTCTTTCCTGCGCCTTCGACGGATTTTTGCCGGTGGGGGTATCTTTTCTCACCGTTTGCGGGCTGCTGGTTTGTTTGCCCGGCGAAACACGGCCGGTTTCAAATGCAAGCTGATTCTGAAGATAGGCGGAATGAATTTTCATATTTTAACTCCCTTTAATCGTTATCAGATCTCAAGGGCTTTTTTGGCCATGGATTTATTCGCTTCCAGAGCCGTAGCATTGGCCTCATAGCTGCGTGATGCAGCGATCATATCCACCATTTCCGTCACCACATTGATGTTGGGCAGACGGACATACCCATTTTCATCAGCATCCGGATGATCCGGATCGTACACCAGGCGGAAGGCGTTCTGCTGGACCACCTGAATGCTGGCCTCCACCGGCGCAGCGATCTGATCGCGCGCAATAACCGATTCCACCTCCCGGATGTGACGCGGGTGGGTCCCAAAAAGTCGGTGGCGGAACCGCGAAAATATCTGGGCAAAGGTACGCGCCTTTCCATCGGTTTGCATTACCACAACCCGGCGGCGGTACGGTTCGCCACTTTCCGTCCGTGTGGTTTCAAGATTGGCCAGATTCATCGCGATGGTGTTCATCCGCTGCCGCTGCGCCCTCATCCCAGAGGCGCTAATGTCAAAAGCCGACAGAATTTTGCGGATGGCCATGGATCGCTCCTTCACAATCGTCCGCGAATTGCTTCCTTCAAACCGCGAAATTTTCTGGCGATGATCGTTGCATTGGCTGAGAAGTAAATCTGATTTTTGGCCAGTTCAGCCATCTCCATGTCGATATCCACGTTATTCACGCCGCTTTTCAGCTCTCCTGTGGAATCGATTTCGATTTTCGGTTTTACCTCTCCTGCCCGTTTCCTCCCGATAGGCAAATGGCGCGGATCGGTCCGTCGCCCCGAGATTGTGCGCCCCATCAAACTCTCACGGAGCTCTTCTTCAAACCGAACAACCCGCCGCTGATACCCAGGCGTTTCCACGTTGGCAATATTGCTCGCAATTGCCTCATGGCGGAGCGCCGCGGTGTCGAGGCTCCGCTTCAGCAAATTGATACCTGCCTTGGCAAACAGTCGCTCAAGAATCATTTTGGCCTCGGTACACTTTGCCAGCAATCCGCAGCCATTTTGGGCAATCACCGTGCCAGCAAGAAGGACAGGATGATAAAGATGTTATCTCTTTATTTTACAATGCATTACAAATACCCCATTTGCGGCCCCATTTCCCCCAATAAGCAGGTAGGGAAAAACTTACCGCTTTGCTTGGGCAACCTTTGCCCCGGCATAACCAGCTTTGGGAGATAAGAAGAAAGAGCGGTTCTCTGGACAGAATGCCACAGACCTGTGGAAGGGGGGCAGATTAAAGGATGAAGTGAAGAGATGGAGAAAATTTCACGGATAGAATTTTATGAAAATTCCTTCGCCCTGAGATGTACCCGGAATGCCATTTTTCTGAAAAGTCACCGGCGGATGACCGCAAGTTTGGCCCGAATCCGTTCTTTGCCGGAGGAGAGAATAAAAAGATACACGCCACTCGGTACATCTTGTCCGCGGTTATCCTTTCCGTCCCAGGAAAACTGAACGCGCGTTTCACCTTTGGGAAGCCGAAGTGGAGAAAATGTCCGTACAATCCGGCCCTGGCTGGAAATCAGATAGCTATCGTAATTTCCGGGCTGCGATACGCTCATTTGCAGGGTGATCAAAACCTCGCCGCCACCATCCAGTACCACGGGATTTGGAAAAACAAGGCTTTCCTTCCCCATTCTCTGCCGCAGAATTGAGTAGGTGAAAGGCTTCTCGCGGTATTTGTACAGCATTTTGCCAATATCATCCGGAACCTCGGGATTGACCACAACAAGAAGAACCGACTCCAGCCCCGGAATATATCCCAGATTGCCACGGCTGTTTCCCTCGATGTAATTGACAAAAGGTCCGGAAGACCAGCCCGTGATGACGCCCGTTCTCCACAGAGGACCTACTTCTGAATTCACCACCATCGAAAAAAATCCGGAATACTCAGGTACCACTTCGAAATATTTCATCGAAAGAAAGTAGGTGGAATCCGTAAAGGTGGTGTCCTGCTGAAATTCCAGCCGTTTGTCAATGCGAATCTCGGGATAAAATTGGCCTTCTTTATAAAAGCGGCCCTCCAGTTTTCGGGAACCGGTGAAGCAGTTCCACACACCAAACTCAACCAGAGCATCGTGCAGCGCTGTTCCAATTTCCTCAAACGCCCGGGCCATGGAAAACATGCTGTGCTGCTGTGGAATGAGCTCCCACGTCCGCCGAATCAGGTCCTCCCCGAACCGCTCTTGAATGAATTTGAGAAAAACGGCGGAGCCGTATTCACGAAAGCCGTTGGTGTAACTGAGAGGCAGGTCTGCTGTCTCAAAATAATAGCGCAGATAGTGGTAATAGTCATTCACATCGGTAAACACGCGGTCTTCCATCCAGGTAGATGACATCTCGAAGAAGAAGAGATCCTCATCGCGGTAGTGGTATCCGAGCTGAATAACGTGAAAGAATTCGTGAGCGCAAGTAACTTTCAGGCCGTCTAACCCCTGGGAATAGAAGCCGGCCCCCACAAAATCATTATCCACCGTGATATAGCTTGTCCAGTCGTTTTCCGGCGTATCGGGAATCTGGCGGTCAAAATCGGTGTATCCATAGGCTCCAATATTCCGGAAATACACATCAATCTCATCGCCGTGCACCCCAAAATCCCAGGGCGGAGCTTTGTAGCCCAGCGTATCTACTTCTACACGGTAGCTGTATTCCAGGAAATCCGCTGCTCTTTCAATAAAATCAGGAACACCGTTTTCGTTCAGGTCTCCTGGTGGCACGCCATTGGCCCCATCCAGTGAATAATGCAGACGGAAGAGCCCATTGGGGCTAACATAGCTGTATGGAAGGGATGGCCGTTGAAGAACCTTGGCAAAAAATCGCCGATCCTCTTCCGCAAGCTCGGACCAGTACCTCCGGAGAAGGCGGACCACTTCCGTACCGCATTTGAGCGGAACTTCGGCTTCTTTCCGGTAGGAAGAAGGAAGCCGTTCTCGGTCAAATAACTGATACCCCAGATAAGTGATAAGCTGCACTCTGGAAATCCGGCCCTGCTGATAGTCCTGCAAAAGCCGCCGTTCACTGCCTAGCGACGGCCTCTGGACCAGAAGAATTCCCATAAGCAGGAGTGCACCCCAATATGGGTTCCAGCCTTTTCCTCCAATAACCAGGTTCATTTCACTTCTCTCGGAC
>MTOL01000377.1 GCA_002011685.1 Deferribacteres bacterium JdFR-76 | reverse complement strand
TTTGTATGACCGGCTGGCGGCCTATCTCGAAATAAAGGCAGAGGAAGTGGCGCAGGGTGATCTGAGTTTTAACGGCCAGCTGCCCGCCGCATTTATCGGGTTTGCTGTGGATGAGGAGGGAAAAGGGCCGTCCCATATTTTCCTCCGAAAGACATTTGTGCTAGAGGAAAAGCCCAGAAACGCATGGCTTCAGATTATTGCGGATTCCCATGCGAGAGTGTGGGTAAACGGGAAGTATGTGGATGAGGTTTATGCCCGCCGCACGCTGTCTGCTTGGGTGGAAAGCCAGCGGGTGCGGGCGCGTCAGGTCACGGATTTGTTGCGTCGGGGCAAAAATGTTATCGCTGTGGAGGTGCGTCAGTATGTCCCCGGGAGGGCAGCGCTGGCCAACGTGGTTGTGGAGGCAACGATGAAAAATGGACGAAAACTAACCATTCTTTCAGATCCTTACTGGAAAGCGGCAGACCGGCCCATGCCCGGCTGGAACCGCTGGGATTTTTATGATGCGGATTGGCCCAATGCGGTAACGGGCGAGATCAAATGGAAAATTAGCCGGCCCTATTTCGATCGGGGACTCCCAAGCCGGATTGAGTTCCGGTAGATTCCCACTTTAACTTTGGGAATAGAGGAAGCAAGAGGCCGGGGCGTTTTTCTCACGCTCCGGCTGTTTTTATTTCATGTAGAGGATCTTCAGTGTTCTACTGAACTTCCTACTGGCAAATCGGACGAAATACTGTCCGGAAGCCATCTGTCGGTTTTCCGGAATGTTCCACGTAAGGATATGGTGTCCCGGTTCCAGCACCCCGTCGAACAGTGTGAACATCAGCCGGCCCTGCAGGTCAAATATCTGAATTCTCCAGTGGGATTTTCGGGGCACATCCAGTCGAAATGTTGTAGCGCCGTTGAATGGATTGGGATAGTTGGGGTAGATTTTTATAGATTGAGGGACCGTTTCTCCGGGCCTGCCCCTGTTCAGGCACATCTCCTCGGCGGCTATTTCGGTGTCCACAATGAAACGGGTAAGAACAAATTCCGGAGAATGCATCATTTCTGAAAGGTTGCGGAACGTCAGCGCCAGCTTCAAGGAATCTGGCGGCTCCGGAGAAAGCGAGTATCCTCCAATGAACAACAGGTTGTTTATTTTGTTGTTATACAGCACAAATGTATTTCTGGGCGGAATAAGCCAGGCTTTGTTGAATTCCACCGTAGCAGGCAGCATGAGTTCGGCCTGGAAGGCAATAAATCCGGATTGCTTTTTTATGCGGAGAATGAGGGAAACTGAATCACGGGTCACGGAGAGCTGTTCGAGTGCAACGATGTCGTTTGGCTGGCGGGGTTTGGGCATCGGTGCACTCCAGCTGGAATCCACATCTCCGAGGATTGTTCCATGGACGGTTGCGGTCAGGGTGTCTGCCCAGGTGGCGTTCCACCTTAGCGAATCAGGGAAGAAGCGCCAGGCACCGGCTTGCGACCCACCCATGTCGGGCAAATGCAGCACGTAGCGGGCGATCAGAGCGGCATCGTATAAAGTCAGCGCATGATCCTGATTGACATCTCCAGCGATTTTGGCGCTTACGGGCAAGCTGTCCAGGCCAACCGATGCACGGGCCACAAGGGCCGCATCATAGAGCATCAGTGCATTGTGGAGATCCTCTCCTCTTGGTTTTGAGAAAGTAAGAAGGTACGTTTGATTGCCCGACAGACTGTCACAGAAGAAACCGTTGGGGGTGGCGTAAAACGATTCTTGAGTTCCACCCGTCTGGAGAGTTACCTTTACGCTATCGATCTGTTTGGCGGTATGGCGGTAAAAGATGGCGCCTTTAATGGCGGAGAAGACTCCAAGAATAATGTTTTTTGAGCCAGGAGTCGGCGATCGGGTTAATTCAAAAACACCGGAGACCGGGTTCCGGGAAAATGCGACATCGGCTGGAATCGATCCGTACGTAAGGGAGTCCAGGTATTCGCCGACGGGGGAAAGAAGGCCCAGGAACTCGCCCTGCCGGTTTAGCCGGAAGTTTGTGTGAATTTCCGTTGCGCTCGATGAGTCATTTCCAGAGGCAAATATCACCAGGTAACCGTGAGGTGGAATCCACACCTGCGGAAAACGCCATTTTTTGGGACTGGTGGGATCGTCCGTGAGGTAGCAGCCGCTCAGGTTCAGAGAATCTCCCGTCAGGTTTTCCAGCTCGATCCAGTCATGGTGCTGTCCGCTGTCATCTTGCAATCCGCTCAGGTTTTGAGGGACGAATTCACTGATGCGCAGCATGCCGGTCCGGATGCGCGGGCGAAAGACGGCCGTGAGGGTGGTATTTTGCTGCAGTGTAAACTGAATTTTCGGGCGCGTAGAGGACAGATCTCCCTCCCACCGGACAAATTCGTAGCCAAAGTGCGGAATTGCCTCAACCGTTATGGGCAGCCCATCGAAGTACGTCCCTTCCCATGGAAACCGCCGGATAGAAATGGTGTTGAGCTTTATGAATCCTTGGTTTGGGTCTGTTTGAAGGGTTATTCTTGACCGTTCCGTTTTTCCAAAATACCGACCGATGTGATACCGCACAATCCCGGTCCGGGAACGGATGAAATCCTCTATAACGGCAATTCCATCCTGCCAGGTGTATTCCATAGGGCTCCAGCGCTGCTCTTCCAGAGGAATGTCTTTTTCAATTTGGCTTTTCAACCTGATGTACTCGGCCCAGACAGAATCCCGGCTCAGGACCGTGTTCAATAGATCGCATGCCCGAATCATGAAGTAAGTGCGGTACTCGCTGTTTTCCAGCAGTTTGCGGAAGATCAGAGTGGCAAAGATCTGTCCTTCATCATCACGCGGGGAGATATCCGTACGCGGTTGAGATCTTGATGCCCAGGCCATCAGATCGATGTTTTTATAGAAAAAAGTGTATTCCGCATCCCACAGAATCCAGCGCCATTTTGCCGTATCCGCTCTTTCGCGGAAAAAGAAGTTGTTATTGTGCGGCCAGTCTTTGTGACCTCCGTAGATTTCCACAAGCTGGTAATCAGTGAAGTTCTTGATGTCCATATGCTGAAGTGCCCATCGGTAATTTGAGCTGGATTGGAAAGAATGATTTTCAAAATACTGGTAAAACTGCATCCAGGCGGATCGGTCACCTTCCTGAATTTCCGGGACGACATTATGGCGCCATTTGAGCAAATCCGGATTGACGGAACCGTAGTGGTCACGAAGATAGTGCCAGTCAATCCGTTCGCGGATGAAATAGATTCCGTAGAATTCGCCATTTAAAAACAAGAGGATCGGACGACTTGCTGAAGAAAATCCTCCCATTTTTCGGTGCAGGCGGTGGATGAGGGGATCCCTCAACAGGGTCCATTTCATGCCCGAGTAGTACTGGTCTTCAGAACCACCGGAGTGAATTACAAGAACATCGAACCGGTCGATGTCCAGATCGGGGAATATCCGGTACTCCAGTTTTCCCTTACCGTATTCTTTGCGAAAGTACAGGCGCACGGACTTTTTGGGATAGCTTCTGCTATGTTGCCCATGAACGCGCAATCCGGCAAGAATGGCAAATCCGCCTCCGTCCGGTTCGATGAAATTAACGGCAGCTGGAACTTCCCAATCTTTCCCCTTTTTGTCATAGTTTGTAAAAATTCCGGAGGAGCCGTACAGGTTGCTTTCATCTGTGGCGATGGAGAGCACGGGCAGGTGGCCCTGAAAATCAAACAGGTAGAAGGCAGAGACTTCCGGCGTTACGGGAATGTCGTTCAGGAATCCTCTTGCGCGCAGAACCGTAGTGGCGTTTATTGTCAAGGTTCCAGAATAGACGGGCGAAGATGCTGTGACAGCTGCTCCATTGGTGGTGTAACGGATCGTGATTCCAGAGAGGTTCGCCTGAATCTGAACGCTAACCGTCCCGGTGTACAATCCGCTTCCTGGCTGAATAGTGAGCGAACCGTTGGGCGGCCTTTTAATAATATTGGAGGTGCCGGGGGTGGGGGACATAGTGAGCTGGAAATCTCCTG
>MTOL01000373.1 GCA_002011685.1 Deferribacteres bacterium JdFR-76 | reverse complement strand
GTATCTCCATCGGCCGGAAAGAGAATGCCTTTTTTAGCATGGCGCGCGTCCATATGGATCTTTTCCTTCCAGCTCGCTTCCGGCGAATAATTGCCTGCAGCGTTGGCCGGCAGGATGTGGAATCCTTTTCCGTGTTCAAAATAGATGGTGCCAGTAATTGCATCCCGGATGCGCAATTTCCCTTCCTGTGCTGGCTGCTTCGGGACGCTCCAGATGTGAGAACTGTTCATGCTGCGCAGTTTGGTGACGATGGAATTGGGTCCACCGGCAGCAAAAATACCCCAAATGGAAACGATAATAATAACAGCAAGAGCAATAATCCCCTGCTGGAAATCTGCCATCACCACGCCCCAGTATCCTGCTGCCAGAACATAAATGGCACAAATGGATGAAAACACGACCAGGCCCACCCAGGTGGGCCAGCCGAACAGATAATTGCAAAGTTTCCCCATTGCCATGCCAACCCATCCCATAATAAACATGTTCATGAACACCTGCCAGCCGGCAATCCAGCCGCGGAGTAGTTCGCTTCCCAGTCCGCTGAACCGGAGGCTTTGCCACTCCGCCTGGGTGTAAGCGAGCGAACGCCGAAAAATACGTGTAGACACAAAAGCACTGATAGCACACCATGCCGAGAAAAATGTGTACCACAGTCCCGCCAGACCGTAGCGATATACAACACCTGTAACCCACATTGGAGTATCTGTGGCCGTGTGCGTAGCATAGACGGATGAAGCAGGAAGCCACCAGGGAAGACCCCGGCCTGCCAGGAAAAAGTCTGCCTCTGAACGTTTCCCGAGTCGGTAGAACAGAATACCGCATCCGGTCATCAGAAGCAGAAAGAGGATCATCCAGAACCAGTCCAGGAATGAAAGATGNGCCATAGCGTTTCCTCCCGTTTGCCNNTTAGTTNGTTGAAANAATAAANAAATATCTGCATTTANAAAAGCAAAAAANAAGGAANCGGAAAATAAATGAAGAATCGCCGCAATCATCGCCGGTGCTGCTACCTGATGAAGCGGCTTGCAGAGAACCCTTCATTACCAAAGATGCCGAAAAATCGGGAAAATGAAAAAGGAAAAAGTCTTGATTTTCGCCGGAAAATCGTCACATTTAGAAGGAACCAAATGAAAGATGGAGGCAACCATGGCTTTTAGAGGAGTAGATTTCCTGGAATTTGATTCTCTTTTGAGCGAGGAGGAACGCCTGATCCGTGATACGGTTCGCGAATTTGTGGAGAAAGAAGTCGTGCCCATTATCGCTGAGTATTATCAAAAGGGGCAGTTTCCCATGCACCTGGTGCCCATGATGGCTGAACTGGGGCTGTTTGGGGCCAACCTTCAGGGATACGGTGCGGCCGGCGTTAACAATGTGGCCTATGGCCTCATGATGCAGGAACTGGAACGGGGCGACAGTGCCGTGCGCAGCTTTGCATCGGTCCAGGGAAGCCTGGTGATGTATCCCATTTATGCGTTTGGCAACGATGAGCAAAAAAAGAAGTATTTGCCGGAACTGGCAGCTGGGAGGTTGATAGGCTGTTATGGCCTGACCGAGCCGGATGCGGGGTCCGATCCCGGTAGCATGCGCACCTACGCTGTGAAAGATGGATCCTATTACCGGCTTAACGGGTCAAAAATGTGGATTACCAATGGCAGCATCTCCGACATCGCCATCGTCTGGGCCAAGCTGGATGGAACCGTACACGGTTTTATCGTGGAAAAGGATTTTCCCGGCTTCGAGACCCGGGAGATCAAAAACAAGCTGTCTTTGCGGGCCTCAGTAACGTCCGAGCTAATATTTGAGGATTGCAGGGTCCCGGAAGAAAACCGTTTGCCGGCCACTTCGGGATTAAAATCTGCCTTGATGTGTCTTACCCAGGCACGGTATGGGATTGCCTGGGGAGCCATCGGAGCGGCCATGGACTGTTATGAAGAGGCACGCAATTATGTGGCAGAACGGATTCAGTTTGGCAAACCCGTGGCTAGCTTTCAGATAACCCAGCAAAAACTGGCTCTGATGCTCACGGAAATCACCAAAATGCAATTTTACACACTTCAGCTTGGCCGCCTAAAAGATCAGGGGAAAGCAAAATATTATCACATTTCAATGGCCAAACGGAACAATGTTTACTGGGCGCTGGAGATTGCGCGGATGGCACGCGAGATGCTGGGAGCCAGCGGTATTGTCGACGAATACCACGCCATGCGCCATGCCGCCAATCTGGAATCCGTGAAAACCTACGAGGGAACCCATGAGATTCATACCCTGATCGTCGGGGAGCACATTACCGGGATTCCTGCATACGGGGGAGAAAACTGATTTTCGGCCTCTGTTGGATAAGAGAACAAAATCTTGCGTCGAGGGGGGAAATTCGCTATATTCTGGTTGAAAATTGCACGATATCTTCGGGGCGAGGTGGAATTCCTCACCGGCGGTGAAAGCCCGCGACTCCCGGCTGGCCTGAGCCAGCGGGACTGACCCGGTGGAATTCCGGGGCCGACGGTAAAAGTCCGGATGGGAGAAGATATCGTTTTCCCGGAACTGTGTACCCCGAAGATAGAACGTTCGGGGTTTTTTATTTTGGAAGAATTGATGAAATCGGATCGCTCTACAGACATTGACTACATGAAACTGGCGCTCCGGCTTGCTGTGAAAGGGGCCGGTCATACCTCTCCTAACCCTCTTGTAGGTGCGATCATCGTTAAAGATGGAAAAATCGTTGGAAAAGGCTACCACCGCCGTTTCGGGGGCCCGCACGCAGAAGTCTATGCCCTCCGGGAAGCCAAAGAAAACGCTAGAGGAGCTACCCTTTACGTCAATTTAGAGCCCTGCAGCCATTACGGCAAAACGCCGCCATGCGTAGATCAGCTCATCAGGGCTGGCATTGCCCGGGTGGTTATCGCCAACAAGGATCCGAATCCGCTGGTGAACGGAGAGGGAATCCGGAAACTTCGCGATGCCGGTGTAGAAGTGATCACCGGTATTCTGGAAGAGGAATCTCGGACGGTAAACCGCTTCTACTTTAAGGCCGTCGAAAAAGGGTGGCCGTATGTAATCCTCAAGTGGGCGCAGACGGTGGACGGGCGGATTGCAACAGCGTCCGGAGAGGCTTTCTGGATTACCGGCGAGCAAGCGCGCAGAGATGTACACCGGCTGCGGGCCCAGGTAGACGCTGTTCTTGTCGGTGCTGGCACTGTACTGCGCGATGATCCCAAACTGACTGTACGTCTGGTTCGCCGGGCAAAACAGCCCTGGCGTCTGGTGCTGGACGGTACCATGCGGGCACCTGCCACAGCTGCCCTTTTTACCGATGAGGTCCGTAACCGGACAGTTGTTTTTACATCTCAACAAAATGGACCCTGCCGGGAAAAGCTTCAGCAGCAGGGATGCCGGGTGGTCGCACTTCCGCCGGAAAACGGTGGGCATGTAAATCTACGGGATGTACTGAGTTGGTGTAGAGACCATCAGATTGTGTCGCTCCTGGTGGAAGGGGGGCGCCAGGTATTGACGGAGTTTCTCCGTCTCGGGCTGGCCGATGAGGTGGTTGTGTACATTGCACCCAAAATCCTTGGGGCGGGTGTGGAGGCAATTGGGGACCTTGGCGTGGAGCGCCTGGCTCATGCAAAGCAGTTGCAGGATATCCGCTGGGAAAAAATCGGCCAGGATATGAAGCTTACAGCAAAACTGTGAGGATACATGTTTACCGGATTGGTTCACCAGCTTGGCCAGATAGTGGAAGCGCAACGCCAGGCTCAGGGTTTGCGCCTGGCAGTTCGGCCGGAACATCCGTACGACGACCTTATCCCGGGAGAGAGCATTGCTGTGGATGGGGTGTGCCTCACGGTGCAGCGGATCGAAAACGACACTTTTTGGGCGGATGTTGTGGAAGAAACGCTGGAACGTTCAACCCTGGCCCGAATAACAAAGGGAACATGGGTTAACCTGGAACGGGCTCTGCGGCCCGGGGACCGTTTCGGAGGCCATTTTGTACAGGGGCACGT
>MTOL01000374.1 GCA_002011685.1 Deferribacteres bacterium JdFR-76 | reverse complement strand
AGAAAGGAAAAAGGAATGGCCAAAAAATCGAAAAAAGAGCGGGAAAAGAAGAAGAAACCTGCAGAACCTGGCCTTCTGGCAAAATGGGATGAACGTTATCCCAATGGAAAATATGTTCTTCTTCTTGTTATTCTGATTGCCATTCTGTTCAACGAAGTGCTTTTTGGAGGAAAGACCCTGATTCCACCCGATGCCCTCGCTGCACGTTCTTACCGGCCGTTTGTGCAGGATGCGCTGAAACGAGGCATCTATCCGCTCTGGAATCCCTATATTTTTAGCGGCATGCCTTCCTTTGCCAGCCTTGCTGCTGCTCCTTTTGTGGACATTGTTGGCAGCGTACTCAATGGGATCGCCTGGATCCTGGAGCGGATCTTTCCGATGCCGCCATTTATCCGCATATTTTTTAATTACATTCTGTTCGGTGTTTTTTCCTACATTCTCTTTCTCAATCAAGCAAAAGTCCGTGTGATTGCGGTTGTTGCCAGTGCCGCCCTGATTTTTCAGCCGGCCATCGTTGCTTTTCCCGCGTTTGGCCATAACACCAAGCTAACCACGGCCCTAATGATTCCGGTTATTTTCCTGCTTGTTGAAGAGCTACTCGAAAAGCGCCGGTGGCTCCACTGGGCGCTTCTGGCCCTGGCGGTGGGGCTTCAACTTTTGCGGGCACATGTTCAGATGGCCTATTACACCTGGATGTTGATCGGGCTGTTTGCCCTCTACTGGAGCATTGACCGTTTTCTACAGTCAAAATCCCTGGCTGAAGTAGCGAAGTCACTTTCCATGCTGGCTGCGGCCCTGGCGGTAGGATTGGCGATGTCCTCTTGGCTCTACCTTTCGGTGCAGGAATATTCGCACTATTCCATCCGCGGAGGAGGTAAAGGGTTGGACTATGGCTATGCCACCAGCTGGTCCTTTTCACCGCTGGAAGTACTCACGTTTTTTGTTCCCTCGTTTGTTGGTTTTGGAGGACCGACTTACTGGGGCAAGATGCCTTTTACGGATTTTCCGTTCTACATGGGCATTGTTCTGCTGTTTCTTGCCGGGCTGGCCCTCGTGCTGGAAAGGAAACGGACCACTCTGTTTATGGGATTGCTTGGGCTGTTTGCGTTGCTCGTATCATTTGGGAAAGAATTCCCGCTGATTTACAATCTTCTATTTAAATACCTGCCTTACTTCAGCAAATTTCGCGTACCCAGTATGATCCTGATCCTGCTCCAGTTCAGCACCGTCTTTCTTGCGGCCCGAGCATTGACCCTCCTTTGGGATGCAGTGCAGGGGAACCGTGTGGATGCGATCCGCCGGAAGGTGCAGAAGTACAGTATTATTTTTGGAGGCTTTTGTGCCCTTCTTTTTCTGTATCTCCTCCTGGGAAAAGGCAGTTTGATCGGCGCCATGGCGGCTTCCGGGAAGGTGCTGAACCCCCAGCTTCAAGCGCAGAGCTACCGGATGGCTGTGATGGATGGCCTTCTGATGGTGCTGATGGTGGCCATTCTTCTGGTGCTCCTTTCGCTGGTGGGCAAAAAGGCCATCCGACCTTCCACGTTTGTCTGGTTTGTCGGGGCATTGATCCTGTTTGATCTCTGGCGCATCGATTTCCGAATTATCCAACCGAAACCGCGGGCCAGCGAAACCGCTTTTTTCCGTGCCGATGAAGTGGTTCAGTTTCTGAAAAAGGACAAAAGCCTGTACCGCATTCTGCCTGTGCTGGATGAGCGGCCGCCAAACTGGTACATGTATCATTTCATCCAGAATGTGTATGGTTATCATGCTGCCAAAATTAAAATTTACCAAGAAATGCTGGAAGAAACAGGGTTCCCGCGGAGCTTTCTGCTTAAATATTACAAGCCGGTAGTACAAAACGGGCAGCAAACCTTTGCACACCGGGCTCCGGACGAGATGGATCCAAGTCTCTGGCGGCTGCACGAGAATGTTCTCCGTATGCTCAATGTGAAATACATTATCACTCCTTTTGCCTTTCAGGACAGCAGCTACACACTGGTTTATCGCGGACGGAAGAATGTGTTCCGGCATGTCACAGCCCTGCCGCGCGCATGGTTCGTGGACCAAATAAAGGTGGTGGCCAGCAAAGAAGAGGTGTTCCAGCGGCTACGGTCGCCGGACTTTGATCCGGCCCATGAGGCCCTTCTCTACGAAACGCCAGATGTGCAGCCTGCCGGCGCGGGGGGCAACCGCGTAGAAGTGGTAAACTGGGATATCCAGAAAATCGAAATATCTGTGGAGGCAAAAAAACCCGGTTTTCTGGTTCTCAGCGAGGTGTTCTATCCGGCCGGCTGGGAGGCAAAACTGGATGGGCGACCGGTGCGGATCTATCAGACCAATCACATCCTTCGCGGATTGGTAATCCCGGAAGGCAAACACCAGCTGGTGCTGGAATTCCGTCCCGGGGCCTTCCGACTCGGGCTTCTGATCACGGCAGGAACAATTCTGGGCTGTCTGTTGCTTGTTGGAGGCGCGCTGCTGTCGGAACGGCGTCGAAGGAAAGCGGAGCCGGAGCGGAACCTACAGGTGTGACCGACAGGCAGCATGCCTGACAGAAACCAGCGGGCGGTGTAATTAACGCGTGCTCTCTGAGGGAGTGCCTGATTTTTTGATGTAACCCGAGCAGGTGGTGGGGGCACATACCTGGCAGGTAAAATGCCAGCCCTCGGCATCTTCACGCAGCTGTACAGGAAGACGGTCCCAGTCGATCGACTGGGCTTCCCGGAAAGGACAATGAAGGATCAGTTCCCGGATCAAATCCTTTACCTCCTCTGGAATGTCCGGATCGTACAACGTTCGGATGATCCCATAACCCACACTTCGGCTTTCGTTCAGTTTTCGGATTTTATCGGGTATTGCAAAAAATAGTTAACACAAGAACTGTGCCAGAGATTCTGAACGGATCTTACAAAAAAACAATAAGATAGACAGTTAATCGTCCGGCAAAATTTCAGCGATTTCTGTACGTAAGGGTGACACTGTTCCGAAATGGAAAAACGGCCGCTTAGCCGCTTTTTGTGTTCCGTTTTGAAACGCCGGCCCTTTTGTCTGATCCTGTTTCCGCTTATCCTGGGAATTGGAATGGGCGAGATTCTGGCCCGGAACGACGTACCGGGGCCACCGTGGCTGCTTGGGATTGTGGTTCTCGCTTTCATTTTGCTGATTCCTTTGGTTGCCCGTTCCATTACCGTTATTCTTTCAATCGCGCTGTTAAGTTTCATTTTTGGGGCATTTCATACCGGAATCCTGCATTCAATGCGCAAGGGGCAGCCGCTTTTTGGGGTGGCGGGGGAACCCGTTTCCTGCGAGATAACGGCGATCGCTCTTCAGCCGGAAGAGAGATTGCGCCGGGGACGCCGCGTTCCGGTTCGGACCCTTTCTTTGCGGCGGGAGGGCCGTACCTATTTTCTTTCCGGGAATGCGCTTCTCTATTTTCAGAACGCAGATCATTCCATCGCACGTGGCGATACCCTGACGTCCCGTGGAATCCTGGTTGCACCCGACGGAGAAAGGAATCCGGGTGAATTTGATTACAGGCGTTATTTGTACCGAAAGGGGATTGTGGCGCTATTTTATGCAGGCCAGAAGGACACGGTCCGTGTTCGGCGAATTCGGAGTCCCGGATGGTACAGAATCATGCTGGATGTACCAAGGTTACGCGCGTCAGCTCTGTTTGACCGTTACCTTACCGATGCCCGGGTTACAGCCTTGACCAAGGCCCTTATTCTTGGATTGCGCGGCGAACTGGATCCGGAAATTCGGGAAGGATTTGCCGCCGTGGGTATCGTGCATTTGCTTGCGGTTTCCGGGCTTCATGTGGGGTTTGTTGCTGCATTTGTTCTGATTTTATGTCGGGCGTTTGGGCTGAAACGGGATGCGGCGCAAAACGTCCTGTTTGTGGTTCTCCCGTTTTACGCCGGGGTAACTGGATTTAAACCGCCTGTCGTTCGAGCCACGTTGATGGCCCTCCTCTATTTGCTGGGGAAGAGATTGCAGCGGGAGG
>MTOL01000375.1 GCA_002011685.1 Deferribacteres bacterium JdFR-76 | reverse complement strand
GAACGAGGACTCCATCAATTAGCTCGTTGCCTGGTAGCTCGCCCCGCTCCAGTGAAGCATGGATACTCGATAGAACGGCAAATCCCTGCCAGCGCGCCAGGGTGGCTCCGGCCACTCCCGTAAAAAGAACCAGCGCCAGCGTCGCCCACAAACCTATTCGGGAACCAATTTCCAGAAGAAGGTACAGCTCCACGAACGGAACTGCCGTAAAAACAAGAAGCAACCGAAAAAACATGTTTTTCCCTGATCCGCCAATTACTGAACTGAATATAGGAGAATGACTCTGAACCTATCCACAAAAAACGGAAAGCGGACCGTTTCCATTCTTTTGCTCTTTTTCACGCTTGCCGCGGCTCTCTTTGGCAGCGTGCTTTGTAAAAACCCGTTTCAGACCCGCAAACCCGAAGCTCCCGAACGTTCCAAACCCACCCGCTGGAAACAGCCAACCCAGCCCAAAGATGTGCTGGAAAACCTGCAGGCGGCTATTCAGGATGAAAATCTGACCAATTACATGAATTGTTTTGCGGAAAAAGGCCCGGACGGCACACCCTACCGCTTCCGGCCAGACCAGAATGCCCAGATCCGCCATCCTGGCATCTGGGATACCTGGGACCTCATCAGCGAACAAACATACATAGCCAACGTCTTCCGGTTTGTTCCTGACGATTCGATACTCACGCTGTTTTACATCGGAGAAGGGTACGAGACTCCTTCGGGCGATACCACGGTCATAGTGCAAGAGTACGAATGGCACATTCCGCACACAAGAACGGGAGAAACCTTCCCTCGTCTGGCCAAAGGACGCGCGGAATTCCACCTTCTCCGTAACGAGCAGGGCTACTGGGCAATCTACCTGTGGATCGATGACGGCTTCGAAGGAATGCCGTCGTGGTCGGATGTGAAAGCGGCCTTCGTCCAATAGGAAAAGCGATGCGGCGTTCGTTCCGGAACAGACAGATATCGACCGTGCACAAAGGGCCACCATCCCGGCGGAGAAAAGCCGTATTCTGGAAGCTGGCTGGTGTCGTAAGCCTGGCCAGTCTTCTCGCTCTTCTCTACACCGGATGGCTGCGTCTTCCGGAACGGAGTTCCGGGAAAAAAGAAAACCCGCCCGCTTCGGCCCTCGATACCGCCGCCTTCCGGAACGACCTTTCGCAATTTTTTCTCCGCGAGTATTTCCCCCCAGAATGGATCGACGGACTGGCCAGCAGCGTTCCGGGAGCGGCATCACCCAATAGAATCGATCTCACCATCCGCTTCCCCCAGCAATTCGCAATCCACAGCCTGGCTGTCCGCCTGCTGAATTTTCTGGAAAACCACGAATTCCATCCGGTAGAGTCATACGAAAATCTGCTTACAGGAGAACTGCATTTCCTCCTTTCCCGGAAAGACGGTACAACGCTGGATATCCGCTGCAAGCGGGACGCCAACCTGGAGTGGTTTCCCGGAGAGGTAGCCGTCATCATCGATGACTTCGGTTACCATCTGGATTCATCCACCGAAAAATTCTTTCGCATTCCCTTTCCTGTAACTTTTGCAATCATTCCGGGAACGGAGTACGCCCGGGAGATCGCCCAAAAAGCGGCCCATTTAGGCTACGATGTGCTCATCCACCTTCCCATGGAACCGGAAGAAGGAAAGGTGGAACAGAAAGGCTACACAATCATGACCGGTATGACGGCAAGCCAGATGGAACGGGTGCTGAAACGGGCCCTGGAGCAAATTCCCGGCGCCGTAGGTGTCAACAACCACATGGGATCCAAAGCCACCGCCGATCGCCGAACGATGGCCCGATTTATGCAGGTTTTGAAAAAATACAACCTGATTTTTGTGGACAGTTTTACCACTCGCAAAAGCGTGGCTTACCGGATGGCTGTGAGCCAGAATGTTCCAGCACTAAAACTGACCACATATTTGGATAACCGCGAGAGCTCGCTGGGGCTGGCTCAGAAACTGGAAGAGGTGGTAAAAAACCTTCCCAAAGAAAAAAATGCGGTCGTCATTGGGCATGCACGTGCGGAAACGGCCCGGCTTCTTCCTGCCGAAATGGCACGCTGGGCCTTCCGCGGCGTCCGTTTTGTGCGCTTGAGGCAATTGCTGAACCAATAAAGCAACGGAGGACTCCATGGTACGACTTGGTGTAAATGTAGATCACGTAGCAACGGTACGTCAGGCGCGGCTGGCTCAGGAACCGGATCCCGTCGCTGCGGCCGTCCTGGTAGAGCTGGCCGGCGCGGATGGGATCGTTTGCCACCTGCGCGAAGACCGGCGGCATATCCAGGACAGGGATCTGAAACTTCTAAAACAGGTAGTAAAAACCCATCTGAACCTGGAAATGGCAGCGACAGACGAAATGGTGAAAATTGCCACCGAAGTCCTGCCCGATATGGTCACCCTGGTTCCTGAAAAACGGCAGGAGCTGACTACCGAGGGTGGCCTCGACGTAGTTTCCAATGCCGACCGCCTCCGGGAAGTCATCAAAGAGCTCCACGCATACAACATCGTCGTTAGCCTGTTTGTGGATCCGGATATTCACCAGATCAAAGCGGCATCCCAAGTGGAAGCCGATTACGTGGAGCTCCACACGGGCGAGTACGCCAACGCTGAAGATCTGAACACCCAGATGGAGGAACTACAAAAGCTGCGGGAAATGGCCGCAGCTGCTTCTAAACTGAAACTGGGTGTAAGTGCTGGCCACGGACTGAACTATCAGAACGTCCGCCCGGTGGCAGAAATCCCTCAGGTTGAAGAACTAAACATCGGGCATTCTATTGTGGCAAGGGCCGTACTGGTGGGAATGGAACGGGCTGTACGCGAAATGCTGGAACTGATCCGCTAAGGGAAGAGGAGACGACGTGAACCACTATGTAGATGTTTACCGTGGCCGCCAGCTGGAAAGCCGGCACACCGTGCATGCTGTGGTGGTAAATGGAAAAGGCAAGCTCATCGCCAGCGTGGGAGACCCGGATTTGGCTACATACTTCCGTTCGTCGGCCAAGCCCTTCCAGACGTTGGCGTTATTTCGCAGTGGCACCATTCGCTTTTACGAATTTGGAGAACGGGACATAGCCCTTTTCACTGCGTCGCATAACGGAGAAGAAGTCCACATCCAGGGCGTCCGTTCTATTCTGGAACGCATTGGCGCCAGCGAAGCGGACCTCCGCTGCGGGTTTCATCCGCCGCTCTATCCGCCGGCTCAGCAAAAATTCTATTGCGAACACCGGATTCCCAGCCCGATCTACAACAACTGTTCGGGAAAACATGCAGGGATGCTGGCCGCTTGCATCCAGCACGAGTATGACCTCTCTACCTATCTGGAACCGGACCATCCGCACCAGCAGCATATCCGAGACATTATTGCTGAATTTAGCGGCGTTCCCGCCCCAAAATTGCAAACTGCCGTGGACGGCTGCGGCGTACCTGTCTACTTTCTGCCGTTGCAGACCATGGCACACATGTATGCCCGGCTGGCCGTCAGCCAGGACCCGGATGTCGTCCGCCTGCGCAGCGCTTTGATGAACCACCCGGAACTGGTGGCCGGAAAAGATCGGTTTGACACAGACTTTATGCGGCTGGTAGCACCCAGGGCCTTCTCCAAAACCGGAGCAGAAGGCGTTCAGGGCATCGCTTTTCTGGAACCGGAACCTATTGCCATTTTCGCAAAAGCGGAAGACGGTACCCGGAGGGCTGTGGATGCAGCGGTAGTGGATCTCTGTTTGAAAATGAATCTGATCACACGAGAGGAGGCGGAAGCCCTCCAAAAATACTGGTGTCCGAGCGTGCTCAACCATGCCGGCAAAATCGTCGGCCAAATCAAACCGAATCTGGAACTCCGCTACCACCCGTAAAAACCGGCAATTTGTATGGAGCAGGTCGGATTTCTGGCATATATTGGAGGTAAAGCGGAGAGAGTGGAAAACCGTCTGGCAGGGTTTTGGCATTCTGGCTGATCCCCAAACTAAACAAAAAGACACACAGCCGTCATGCCGGCGGGAGCATCTGCGC
>MTOL01000045.1 GCA_002011685.1 Deferribacteres bacterium JdFR-76 | reverse complement strand
GGCGTTTCGCTGAAAGAAGTGGAAGAAGAATTTTCTGAAGAGATTGCCCAGCTGGTGGATGGGGTCACAAAGATCGGGGGGCTCCAGTTTCACAGCCTCGAGGAGAAACAGGCCGAAAATTTCCGCAAAATGATTTTTTCCATGGTTCAGGATGTCCGCGTGATCATGATTAAGTTTGCGGACCGCTTGCACAATATGCGAACCATCGAGTACATGCCGAGGGTGAAGCAAGAACGGATTGCTCTGGAAACCCGGGAAATTTATGCCCCCTTAGCACACCGCCTGGGTATTGCCAAAATCAAATGGGAGCTGGAAGATCTTGCATTTAAAGTATTGAATCCCAAAGAGTATGAAGAAATCTCTCAAAAAATTCGTGAAAAACGGGAAGAAAGAGAAGCTTACATCCGGCGGATGGCCGACCCCATCAAAAGAGAATTGAAAAAGCATAACATCCACGCCGAAATTACAGGACGCCCCAAACATCTTTACAGCATCTACCGTAAAATGGTAACGCGCAATAAACCTTTTGAAGAAATTTACGATCTGTTCGCTCTCCGCATTCTGGTGAACCGCGTTGACGAGTGCTATTTTGCCCTCGGAGTTGTCCATACGCTGTACACGCCCATTCATGAGCGGTTCAAGGATTACATTGCTACGCCCAAATCCAATATGTATCAATCCATTCACACCACCGTCATCGGACCGGAAGGGCGGATGGTTGAAATTCAGATCCGCACATACGAAATGCACAAAACGGCAGAATCGGGAATTGCAGCGCACTGGAAATACAAAGAAGGAAAATCCCGAGAGGATGAATTCGACAAACAGCTCATGTTTTTGCGCCAGGTTCTGGACTGGCAGCGGGATATCGGCGACCCGCAGGAGTTTATGGAAGACCTGAAGATTTCCCTCTTCCAGGATGAAATATTTGTGTTTACGCCGAAAGGGGATCTGATCAAACTTCCTCGTGGAGCCACCCCGGTGGACTTTGCTTTTGCAGTGCATACGGACATCGGACTTCACTGCATCGGGGCCAAGGTAAACGGGAAGATCGTTCCGCTAAATACGGAACTGAAAAGTGGAGATTCGGTTGAGATCATCACTTCATCCAAGCAGGCGCCCAATCCTGACTGGATCAAATTTGTAAAAACCTCAAAGGCGCGCAGTAAGATCAAACGATGGCTTAAAGAATCACTTCAAGAAGAAAGCATCCGGCTTGGAAAGGAACTGCTGGATCGCCATCTGAAAAAGCTGAATAAAAAGATTGGGGATGAGAACCTGGTGGATGCGGCCCAGAGCATGGGGTTTTCGGACGTGGAGCGGCTCTACGCTGCACTGGGCCGGGGGGATGTGTCAGTTCAGTCTGTACTGCGCAAAATTTTCCCGCCCGAAGAGCTGGAGGAAAAGAAAGACGAGTCGTTTGTTAAGAAATTCATTTCGCGGGCCCGGCGTTCCAGTGATGGAGTAAAAGTACAGGGGCTGGATCATCTGCTAATTTCCTTTGCCAAATGCTGCCAGCCGGTTCCCGGTGACCAGATCGTTGGCTTTATCACTCGAGGCAGGGGGATTGTGGTGCACCGTGCGGATTGTCCCAACCTGATTTCTCTCATTGAAGACCCGGAGCGGCAGGTGGAGGTGGAGTGGGACGTTGACCGCAACCGCCAGTTTATGGTGCGGCTCAACCTGATTGGCGAGGACCGGAAAAATTTCCTCCGGGATGTGGCCGAAGCCATCGCCAAAGCCGACACAAACATTGTGAGTATCGACATGAAGGCGGTGGATTCGGTGGTATACGGCAATATTATTGTGGAAGTGAAAAACCTCCAGCACCTTACCCGGGTCATCAACAAGATCGATTCGGTGAAGGGGGTTATTCGCATAGAGCGGCTGGATGGTATGCGCGGCCGCGAAGAAGGGGAGGCCTGATACGCCTAAAAAGGAGGAACAGGCATCATGCGCACGGTAACCAAAAAGGATGTGGCCAAACGGACCGCAGAGCGCGTCGGGGGGAAAGTCTATCATATCGAGCGCATTATTAATGCCGTGTTCGAAACATTGAGGGAATTTATGATGGAGGCGGATCCCGAGATCCGCATCGAGATCCGCGATTTCGGCGTTTTCGAAGTAAAACCCACCCGTGCCAAACCGAAGGCCCGAAATCCAAAAACGGGGGAAGTGATCTACGTCCCGCCGCGCCGCAAAACCCACTTCAAACCTGGAAAGCTGCTCAAGGACGTATTGAAACAGCCACTGCAGGAGGCGGGAACCAGCTGAAAACGATGCCAAGAATCCTGGGAATTGATTTCGGAGAACGTCGGATCGGGTTGGCCATCAGCGATCCGCTTGGTTTAACGGCGCAGCCGCTTGACACGCTTATCTTCAAAACCGACCAGCAAATCTGGAATCACCTGGACAACCTGATTCAGAAATACAGGGTGGAGAAGATTGTTGTGGGACTTCCGCTCCACATGCACGGCGAAGCCGGCAGCCTTGCCGAAAAAGTGGAACTCTTTGCCCAGGAATTGCGTAACCGTTTTAACTTGGAAGTGATTCTTTGGGACGAGCGGCTTTCTTCAAAAGTTGCAGAAGACGTACTCCGCGCAGTGGGAAAGCAACCGAGCCGCCAAAAAGCAAAGATAGATCAGATTTCTGCCCTCTGGATCCTGCAAGGATTTCTGGATCGGCTTCAGATTGAGAAGAACCGCCAAACCGGCGGCGAGGATGGGATGAGGCCCGGTCCTGAAGACGGAAAAAACGACCATCCGGAGTGAAAATGGATCGTCGGATGCGAATCGGAAACATCAAATGCGGTGGAGTGACTGGAAAAAATGCTGTTTAAAGAACTGTCCCCAGGCTGGAATCGATTTGCGCTGGTTCTGATTTTTGCCAGTTTACTGAGCCTGGCATTTCCGCCCCTGCAGCTTGGTTTTCTGGCTTACTGGGCTCTGATTCCACTGTTTTTCATGCTGAAGGATCTATCTCCCAAAAAAGCGCTGTTCTGGGGATATCTGGCGGGATTTTTCTGGAACTTTGCCACACTTTATTGGATTGGCTGGGTAACTATTCCCGGGCTGATAGGCGTGCTCATCGTGTTACCTCTCTACCTTATGTGTTACGCATGGATCCATGCGTACCTGCGGGATTCCCTGGGGAGCCGATTTATTTTTCTGATTCCATTTGTTTGGGTGGCGCTGGAATACGTGAAATCCCTCGGAGTCCTCGGCTTTCCGTGGACCTCTCTGGCCTACACCCAGACGTATTACACCCGGCTCATTCAGTTTGCTTCTGTAACGGGCGCCTTCGGCGTTTCTTTCTGGATTGTCTGGATCAATGTCATCATCTACTATCTGATTGAGCGGAAAAGCAATGTTCGAACAGCCTGGCCATGGATTCTCGTACTCCTCCTTCTGTTTGTCATCCCTTTGTTCTACGGAATGTCAGTCATTCCTGAAACAGGGGGCAAAACCGGGAAAGAAAATGTGCGGGTTGCTCTGGTGCAGGGGAATATTGATCCGTACCAGAAATGGGATGAAGGATTTCTCCGCCGAAATTTTGAGATCTATGATAGCCTTACCGTACAGTTAGCTGATGACTCTGTGGATCTGGTAGTCTGGCCCGAAACCGCCACGGCCTGTTACCTCAGGGCCCGCTATAAATACCTGTACTGGACGATTAATCTGGCACGGCGTGTCAGGGCCCCCATCTTAACGGGAACGCCCGATTACCGTTATGTGGACCGCGACAGATACGAAACCTATAATGCACTCATGCTCATTGACCCGGTCTCCGACGTGCTGCAAACTTACTACAAAATGCATCTTGTTCCTTTTGGGGAACGGGTGCCGTTTGAGGATAGCATTCCTTTCCTGCACGATTTTCTGGAAANCCTAAACATGGGGACAGGGGATTTCTCACCGGGAAAAGAGCTAAAGCTTTTTTCTGTGAGAATTAAAGGGCAGGAAATTCCTGTGGCGGGGATCATTTGTTTTGAATCCATATTTGGGGATCAGGTGCGGCGTT
>MTOL01000445.1 GCA_002011685.1 Deferribacteres bacterium JdFR-76 | reverse complement strand
TAAACCGCGTGGAAGAGCTGTACGGGAGCGATCAGCACCGCAACCGTCTGCCGGATTACACCACGGTGGACCTGGCAGTATCGTTCCGCCTCACTCGGGTGCTGAATGCAGTTTTGCGGCTGCAGAACGCTCTGGATGAGAAATATCAGATCTTGCCGGGTTATCCGATGCCCGGGCGCCACGTATCTGTGGAACTGGGTGCGGCATTTTAGTGATAGGCGGAATGGAATGGTTTGAAACCGGGGCCTGCGGTTTGAGGAAACGTCCCGCAGGCCCTTTTTGCGACTTGAGCGGCTGAATGAGCTTTCTTGAAGACAAACGGGTCTGGGCTGGAGTAAGCGGAAAGTTGGACGGACCAAAAACACGGAGTAGCCGGGAAAGGAACCCTCGTATGGGCGAGAAACGTCCGAAACCGGTTTTGCTGGCAGCTGCTGTTGTGGCAGCGGGTATTCTTGTGCCGGTTCTTTTTCATCAGGTGGGGCTGGGGGCGGTTTTTTTGCCCATGTTTCTGCCGATCGGTCTGGGTGCCTTTTTTCTTCCTCTGTGGCTTGTACTTCTTGCCGGCGTACTTACACCGCTGCTTTCCTCTTTGTTGACCGGAATGCCACCGCTTTTACCGCCGGTAGCTCCCGTGCTGAGTCTGGAACTGGCCCTTTTCGGCGGCATCGTCGCGTATCTGGATAGAAAGGGGTGGAGGCCCTTCTGGGCTGTGCTGCTGGCCTTTGCAGTAAACCGGGTGGTCCTTTTGCTGGTGGCCTGGCCGCTGGCTCCGCTTTTGGGTTTGCCGGAAAAACTCTTCGGTGCCGGAGCTGTGCTGTTTGGTTTGCCGGGGATCTTATTGAATTTGTTTCTTGTGCCGATCTTCATTCCGCGGCTAAAGGGTGTTTTAAATCAGGCAGGTGATTGAAATGCGGATTCCTGATCCGCGTCGGGCGTTTTTTGATCAGCTTGCGCCAGTGTGGGAGGAGAGTGCCCAGCGGACATCCTCCCTTCAGGCTGTTCTGGAAGCGGTTTCGCCGCAACCGGGCCAGCGGATTCTGGATCTTGGAGCCGGAACCGGCTGGTTTTCGCATCTGCTTTTCGAACGGACAGGCGGACGGTGCCGGGTGGTGGCTGCGGATTTTTCCCCTGCCATGCTGGAGGTGGCACAGCGGAAGGGATTGCCCGTTTTTCTCTGTCAGGCCGATGCCCACTGGCTGCCTTTCCGACCGTCCAGTTTTGACACCGCTGTGCTGCTGGCAGCGTTCCCGCATTTCCGGAACCAGGCAAAAGTGCTGTGGGAGATCCGGCGAATTCTGCGGCGCGGAGGTAAGCTGGTTATTGCCCATCTCATCGGCAAAGAGGAGATTGCGGCGGTCCATTCCCGTGCAGGGGATCCAATTGCTCACGACTGCCTGCCCGAAGATCGGCTCCTGCGCGGCTGGCTGGCGATGTCTGGTTTTCAGGTAGCGGAGTGGGTGGATCAACCGGATCTTTTCCTGGTGGTCGCCCGCCGCCAGCGGTAGCCCAAAATCCATTCCTGATCCGCCGCCCATTGCCCACCGTTTTTTCTCTTGCCTTCCTGATTCCAAATCGTGAACTTAATGGGGAGGTGTTTCCAGGAGAGAGGTCAGGACATCAGAGTACCTGTGCGGAGGGCCCTGGAAACGCAGTGCCTTTCCCGCCAGTGATGTCTGTGATGTAAAAAAGTGAACTTTTCCGGGAGGGAAAGTGATGGACCGCTGGAGAACCGCCACCCTGCTCCTTTTGGTGTTTGGGCTGAATACCGCATCTGCGGCGCAGGTCCTGGATTCCAGAAAGCTGGATCTTGAAGGACAGCCGTTCACTTATTTCAGTCACCCTGTGGATGTTCTCGGGTTCAAAGACTGTCAGGAAGGGACGGAACTGACGCCGGAGGGATATCTGTACACCGGGTATGCAGAGCTGATTTTTTTCACGGGTGATCCCCCTGTGCCGGTTAACCAGCGCATCCGAACCTTGCACCGGGGATACCTGCCCATTTTTTGCTACCGTGTGGAACAGGACAGCATGGAGTACAAATTTGAACTGTTTGCCGCTCCACTGGATTTTAAGCCGGAATCCAATCTAATCAACTTTGTCCGGATGACGGTGCGGAACCGGTCCCGGCATCCCGGGCTGGCCACGTTTTGGGCTGGCATCCGTTATGATGCCCCGCGAGGGACGCTCACTCGCCGGTCCGGCCGCTGGCGGTTCAACCGGCCAGCACCCGCTTCCGGGCCAGGCCGCTATTTGCAGGCGGGAACGCCTTTTCGCACTGACTGGACATTCGCCTTTGAAGGCAACGCTTTTTACCGCAGCGACAGCCTGCTGTACCTGTTTTCTGGAAATCCGGTACGCTATCTGGCTTTCCGGCAGCGATGGAACCGGCGATTCAAAAACCGCAAGGTTGTGTATGGCCGGACAACTCCGCTGGGCCTGGTGAAATACCAGCGTGTGCTGGCCCCCGGTGACTCCTTCCGGGTGGATTTGCGGTTTCCCTATTTTCCCATTCCTGCGGGCGATGGGCTCATCCAACAGGTAGCCCGGGCCGCTTTTGAGGAAATCCGCACAAAGCTGATCGAATTCTGGGAAGGGGAACTGGCCCGTGGCATGCAGATAGAGCTTCCGGAAGCCAAAGTGGTCAACACTTTCAAGGCTAGCCTTCTTTATGATCTGATCGCCCGGGACAAAATGGGGACCGATTACGTTCAGAAGGTGAACGAATTTCAGTACGATGCTTTCTGGCTGCGGGATGGGGCATTTATTGTGCGCAGTTACGATGCAACCGGGTACCACCGGGAGGCGGAGGAATGTTTACGCTTTTTTCTGCGCTGGCAGAGGGAAGACGGGAATTTTGTTTCCCAGCGGGGCCAGTACGATGGCTGGGGCCAAACCCTATGGGCCTTTGGCCAGCATGTTGAGCTGACCCGGGATGCGGATTTTGCCCGGGAGGTACTTCCCGCGGTAAAGCGGGCACTTGCCTGGTTCGAGAAGGCCACGGAAGAAGATTCCCTGCACCTCATGCCTGTAACCACGCCCGGCGACAACGAGCTGATTACCGGTCATGTGACGGGGCACAATTTCTGGGCCATGGCGGGACTGCGCGGGGCCCTGTGGGTGGCACGCTTTGCGGGCGACAACGCTTTTGCCATGCACGTTCAGCAGGTCCGCAGACGGTTCCGTAAAGCGTTGCTGCAGCGCCTGGAAGAAGTGACTCGTCAGACTGGAGGGTACATTCCGCCAGGCCTCGATGACTTTTACGGCCAGGACTGGGGCAATCTGCTGTCGGTCTACATCGGGGAGGTGTTGCCACCGCTTCATCCGTGGGTCACGGCCACCCAGATCGTCGCCCGCCATAAATTCCGTGAGGGAATCATGACCTACCTGGATATGCGCGCGCTCCATCATTACCTCACCTTTAATGTCATTCAAACGTCTCTGCTCCGGGGTGAACAGCGCCAGGTGGTGGAGGATCTGTACGCCATTTTGCTACACACCAGTGCAACCCATGCCGGTTTTGAGTGGTCTATTGAACCATGGGACAACCGCGATTTCGGTCACAATTTATCGCCACATGGCTGGTTTGCAGCCAGGTACCGGAACCTGCTGCGCAATATGATGGTGCTGGAGTTGGGAGACACGCTGCAGCTTTTTTCCGCCCTTTCGCCCGCGTGGTTGCAGCCAGGCAACAGGGTGCGGATTTCTGCTGCTCCAACCCGCTTTGGAACCGTGAACGCAGAGCTGGATGTGGAAAAGGATGGAGCTATTTTGCGGATTGACGGCCAGTTTCACACGCCCCCAGAAGTGATTCAGTTTCCGGTTCCCTGGTGGCTGCGGATCCGAAAAGTGGTGGTGGACGGCAAGCCTGTGCCCCTTTTGCCACGGGTGCTGCGTTTTCCTGCCCAGGTCCGCCAGGTGCGCATCCAGTGGGTGCAGCCCAGCCGCATCCGTGAAGTAAGTTTTGAAAGAACGGTGGAAGAATATCTGCGGGAATACCGCCGGCAGTACGATTCTTTTATGCGTCACGGGAAGAA
>MTOL01000466.1 GCA_002011685.1 Deferribacteres bacterium JdFR-76 | reverse complement strand
TACCAGCCAGCTAAAACGGTCGATTTGCCGCAACCAGTTGTCATTTTTCGGGCTGGAAATGCGTGTTTCAATGGTTGGAAAGGGCAGGCTGCGGATACCCAGCTCCCTCAATCTGCGGTACAGTTCTTTTCCCTGGTCCAGTTTGCGGGTGATAATCAGCTTCAGGGGCGCTGTGCCGTTTTTCAGATGTGAAGTGTGCTGTTCCGGGATGCTGAGAAGCCAGCAGAAGATGTCGGGCGCCTGTTCGTACTCCCGAACCTTTTCAAAAAATTCTTCGGCCGGCAGCAGTGAAAGGGTGTTCCAGAAGCTGTTCCAGAGGACTCCCAGCAGATGTCTGGAGGGTTGTTCCGCGTTTTTCCGGGCGAGCGCCACAAAATCATCAGGGCATTTGTCGATGTACAAAACGTAGCCGGCGGAATNGCAAGCGGCGGTGTGATNTTTCAGAAAGTCATCTTCCGTTTGAATCAAAATGAAGTCAGTCTCAGGGACATGCGCCTGTAGTTCCCAGATGAGCTGTTGAGCGACCGGAAGGCCCGGGATCTGCCGAAAAGGCATGTTCAGGCGGCCGAAGAAGCTATTCACTTTTTTTACCGCTGCCGGGTGAGGAAAGGGGGCTATCACCACTGCAACGTTTTGTCCGCTCTGCACCGCTTCCGATAGCAGTTGCTGTACTTTCGTTTCCTCTTGGGTGAGGCGGATTTGCTGAACCGTCGCCTGGACCGGAAAATGCCAGAACCATTCATGAGAAATACCTTCTTCGTGGAGAATAAGGTCCGCCTGGCTGAGGACGAGGGTAGCTTCGGCGGGTGGTCCTCCAGCGTAAAAGAAACCGTCTGTGATACATGTGAGTACACTATTTTTCATTGCCGCGCTGAAGCAGTTCTTTCAAAACCGCTTCTGCCCCCTGGTTGAGCAGCTGTTCGGCCAGCCGGGTTCCTATTTCTTCTGCCAATTCTGCGGGACCGGTCTGCTCGCCGGAAAAGTAGTTCTGTCCGCTGAGGTCGGCCACAAATCCGCGAAGGATGACATGTCCTCCGTCTGCGGTGGCATGTGCGCCGATGGGAATCTGGCATCCGCCTTCCAGCCGGCGCAGAAAAGCTCGTTCTGCCAGGACCGCAGAATAGGTTGCTTCGTGATGGAGAGGGGCAATTTCGGACAGCGTGCTGGAATCATCCTCCCGGATTTCCACAGCCAGTGCACCTTGGCCCACCGCAGGCAGAAACTGCTCGGCGGACAGCAATTCCCGGATTACCTCCGTCAGACCCAACCGACGGAGTCCTGCTGCCGCTAGGATCATTCCATCCCATCCATTTTCCTTCAACTTCCGCAGGCGGGTGTCGACATTTCCGCGTACATCCACGATGTTGAGATCGGGGCGGTAATGAAGCAGGGTTGCCCGGCGACGCAGGCTGGACGTGGCGAGAACGGCGTTTTCAGGAAGCTCTGAGAACTTATTGTGACGGAAAGATACGAAAGCATCCCTCGGATCTTCGCGTTCCAGAACGGCGCCGATTCTCAGCCCTTCGGGAAGCCGGGTGGGAAGGTCCTTCAGGCTGTGTACCGCCAGGTCAATTTCTCCCGTTAGCAAGGCCATTTCGATTTCTTTGGTAAAGAGGCCTTTGTCACCAATTTTGGCAAGGGGAGAATCGAGAATGACATCGCCTTTGGTTTTGATGATTTTGATTTCGATCCGGAGATCCGGATTATGTTTATAGAGCAGGCTTTTGACCAGATTCGCCTGAAAAAGCGCCAGCTTGCTGCCGCGGGTTCCGATCACGATTCGTTTTGACATTCCACCTCCAGTCCGAATACGTCTTTCACTGTGCAGCCCGAGCAGAGTTTCGACTGATCAGGGCAGGTTCTGAGCCGCACGATGGGGCTGTGAAGAAATTTCTTCAGCAGACTCCGCGAAAAACGGTCCACCTGCTCCCAGTCTTCTTTCATGAAATATTTCCGGTACCGTTTTACTTCCTGTTGACGGATGCGTTCAAAATGCTCCTGCAACTGCTGGATCAGCTGAATGGCCGGGATCGAATCGAACCACTTTAGAAATTCCTGAAGTTCCTCTTCGATAATTTTTTCCGCTTTTGGGATTTCTTTCTGGCGTTCCGCCAGGTTGTGAGAAATTACATTTTGCAGGTCGTCAATGTCATAAAGATAGACATTGTAAAGATCTTTTGTGGCGGCCTCCACATTTCGGGGAACGGAAATGTCAATGAGAAAAAGGGGCCGGTTTTTCCGGCGGGCCATAATATTTCGGATCTGTTCCCGGGTAACAATGGGACGTTTGGCGCCGGTGGAGACAATGATCACGTCGGCCTGTTCCATGCCGGAGTGGCGTTTTTCCCAGGAGATAACCGTTCCGGCAAATATCCCGGCGAGGTCTTCCGCTTTTTTGCGTGTCCGGTTGGTAACCAGAATTTGCTGGCCTCCGGCCTGGCTCAGATGGGTGAGGGTCTGCTGAGCCATTTCACCGGCGCCCATGACCAGAATCGTTTTCTGGCGGAATTCCCCAAAAATCTTTCGGGCAAGATCCACCGCAACCGACCCCACCGATACCGAGCCTTCTCCGATGCGTGTCTCGGTACGTACCCGTTTTCCGGTCCGGAAGGCGTGATGGAACAGTTTGTTGAGTTGGGTGTCCGTGGTTCCAGCCTCCCGAGCCCAGAGGTAAGCCTCCTTTACCTGACCGAGAATTTGGGCTTCGCCGAGAACCATGGAGTCCAATCCGGAAACGACCCTGAACAGATGGCGGATGGCTTCTTCATCGGTGGCGTGGTAAAAATGCCGGGAAAGATTCTGATCATCCAGGGCCCGAAGCCTCATCAAAAATTGTGGGACCTGTCCATTCCATGGGGTGCTGTCGTCGACCACGCCATAGATTTCCGTGCGGTTGCAGGTGGAAAGAAGTACAGCTTCTTTCAACGGGGTGGCCAGAAGAAGCTCCCGAAGGGCCTGTTTGGCTTCTTCCCGGGAAAAAGCCAGTTGTTCCCGGATTTCTACGGGGGCCGTTTTGTGGTTCAGTCCGCTCAATATGATCATTTTTTGCTCCTGTATTGTTTCAGCGAAAAGATACGGGAATCATTTTTGCGGAACAACCATGTTTTCCAGAAGAGAAGGAACATACCAAATTTGCGCCGCAAAGCGCCTGAAAAAGCGATAGAGAATTGCTTTGATATTCAACAGAATCATATCAGTAACCTGGAGGAAAAGATTTAGGATATTTCAATGTGAAAAAGGGAATATCATGATGAAATTTGAAAAGAAATGGTTGCTGCTGTAAACCGCTTCAAAAGGCCCGCGTGACTTTGCCAGAAAGGCGGTGAGGAAAAGGCCGGGAAGCTGTGCAGTGGAAACCGTGCCGGTGTGTTCGCTCTTTCCCGCAAAGGAAACATTGCCCGCAAGAATACCTTGCGGGCTTCTGGAAATGGACTTAAATTAAAGCGATTTTTTCAAAGGGGAAAAGATTGGCCGGGAGAAAGACGAAAATAGTTTTTGTTTGTCAAAACTGCGGGTATGAGTCTGCCCGGTGGGCGGGGCGCTGTCCGGCTTGTGGGGAATGGAATACTTTTGCGGAGGAGAAAATTGAACCGGGCCGGAAAGAAATACGGACGCGGAAAGACAAAAGGGTTGCAATTCGGCTGGCTGAAGTACGGGCTGAAAAGAACCAGCGTATGCATAGCAACAGCCCGGAATTTGACCGAGTTCTGGGTGGGGGACTGGTTCCGGGATCTCTGGTGTTGCTGGGGGGAGACCCGGGGATTGGCAAATCCACTTTGTTGCTGCAGAGGATGGCAGACTATGCCCGGTCCGGATGTACGGTTCTCTATGTGGCCGGAGAGGAATCGCTGGAGCAGGTACGGATGCGGGCGGACCGGCTTGGAATCGATGAAGAAAGGCTGTGGATTTTCCCGGAGACCGATGTGCTGGCGGTGAGGGAAGAAGTGGAGCGCCTGGAGCCGGCCGTTGTCGCTGTGGATTCCATCCAGACCATGTACCACCCGGATTACGAAAGCGCACCAGGCAGCGTGACTCAGG
>MTOL01000071.1 GCA_002011685.1 Deferribacteres bacterium JdFR-76 | reverse complement strand
AGCTGAACCGGCTGGAAGCCCTCCTGCCTGTACCGCGGATCTATCGGAAAACGGCCATTCCTCCATTGGGACCCATCGGAGTTTTTTACACCGTATATGTTTCTGGAGAGGCAAACGCTGGTGTCAAAAGCATCGCCTTCTCGCTGCCAAACGATGAAAAAGTCCGCGAATTGAAGGGAGCCCGTACCGTTCAGCAGAAGAATATCATTCTGGCCAAATTTCAACACATCCTTGTCCCCATCGCCGGTCGCGTTCTAACCGATGATCTGCTCCCATTTGTGGACGGCGAAGCCTTTTTTACCAATACCATGTTGCACGAACTGGCTCACCCACTCGGCCTGAATTATCTGAAAGACAATCCAGAGAAAACCGTTCGGGAAGCTCTGAAAGAAACATACTCTGCCATTGAGGAGGCAAAAGCGGATGTGGTCGGTCTTTATAACGTGCAGCATCTTATCCGGATGCGGCTGCTCCCCCGTGACTTTGAAAAGAAAGCGTACACCACGTTTTTGGCCTCCATTTTTCGTTCTGTCCGGTTCGGCGTTACCGAAGCTCATGCTCAAGCAAATATGATTATTTTCAATTATCTGATGCACGAAAAGGGCATCCTGTACGATCCAGAAGCTGGCAAGTTCCGGATCAACTGGAAACGCTTTCAGAACGGCATCAAAAAACTGGCGGCGGACCTCTTGATGATTCAAGGCGATGGAGACTATGAAAGGGCCAGAGAATGGCTTCAGACGCTTACCGTAATTCCGGATCCTATGAAAGCGGCTCTGGACCGTTTGAAAGACATTCCTGTGGATGTTGAATTTCAGTTCGATCCCATTCTGTTCGAAAACCCATGAATGTGTGCCTGAATCCCGGATCCTGGGCAGAACGTTGATGAATTTGCGGGGCGGCTTGATCAGGCCGCCTCTTTTTTATCGCACGCGGCAATTCCAAAACTCCTTCTGCCGGCCATAGCTCTCCGGTATTCGTCCCGGTATGTTCTCACTCTTCACCAGCCGTTGCACCCAAAAGGATGCGCCTCATCCAAATTAACGCGAACAAACCTTTAAGTTCTCTTTGAAATGGCCGATAAAAAATAAGAGACAACAGGATTCCGTTATTTATCCGAAATCAAAAAAAGAAAGAAGGAGGACCCATGAAACGGTTTCCTTTGGCTGGGCTGGCACTGGTGGCAGTGCTGATTTGGGCGGTGGGATGCTTTGATCTGAAAAACCCCAACGATTCAGATGATTCTCCGCCGGAAATTCCAGAACTGATCATCTTTAAAGCTCCCAATTCTTCGGCCGTACCGGCGGCTCTAAAAAACAGTATCGACCAGTTTAATGCCAACATGGCAACAGGTTACACCTACCTTTCTATTGCCACCATCAACAAACCCAATAAGAAGGATAACCGTTATGTTTGGGAAGTAAAAGCCGGAGGGTTTACGGCCATTATCGAGGCGGTACCAGCGGAAAATGATCAGGTAAACTGGTCAGTGGTCATTAGCGGATCTGACGGCAACGTTACCTTCAATAACTGGAAAGCCATGGAAGGAACCTCAAACCGTTCCGGCAAAAAAGGAGAATGGCACATTTTCAAGGAGAACTCCACCGAAGAGCTGGGCGTTTATAACTGGGAAGTCCGGGAAGACGACAGCAAGTTTGGATCTTTCACCATGAGCACGGAAGCCATACGCTATGAAGTTGTCAACAATCCGGATGGTTCCGGTTCATTCGTCAAATACGAAAACGGAATTAAGGTGTTTGAGGCAACCTGGAACGCCAGCGGCGCTGGTAGCTGGACGGAATGGGACACGCAGGGCAATGTGGTGAATTCCGGCAGCTGGAATTAGAGAACGGCGCCCTCCCCTCGAAAGGCCGGAGTGACTCTGTCGCTTCGGCCTTTTTTGATTTTTCTTCCGGCGCTCTTGACTTATTGGTTTCCGCCGGCTATTTTGAGAGTGCCGGAACAAATGATGCTATTGCGAACTCTTACGAGGGAGAAGAATTATGATCAGGGATCTTATTCAAACGTATCTGTTAAATTTCGCGTACGTGATCACCAAAGCGATCGTTTTCGCCCTGGCCTGTTTTTTCACCTGGCGCCTTTTCGACTGGATGGAAAAGCTGGATGTGCGCGCAGAAATTGCGGAACGGCACAACGTGGGTCTGGCTATTATGATAGCCGCACTCTTTCTGGGTCTGGCTTATGTTATCGGTCAAATTTAGGCAGGCGGTTCTGATCCTGGGCATCACGTTTCCCGGCATGCTGGCCTGCGAAAAATCGGGCCTGGTGGAATCGGCACGGGAAACCAGGACTGATACAACCGCCGTCAGACAGCCCGTGCCCAGCCCCGTTTCTCCGCGTCCGCGCATACTGCCCGCCACGCGCATCTCGCCATACGACCGCATCATCAAAAAATACAGCCGGCGTTATGGGTTCGACTGGCGCCTTATTGCCGCGCAGATATTCGTGGAAAGCCGTTTCAATCCCCGGGCACGGAGCCACCGCGGCGCTCTCGGCCTGATGCAGATTCTCCCAGGAACGGCCCGCCATTTTGGCATCGATCCCAAACTTCTGCTAAAGCCCGAACAAAACATCGCCCTAGGTACCTTCTATGACCGCCGCCTTTATAATCTATGGGACGGGACCCAGGGCATTCACCGGATTGCTTTTATGCTGGCCAGCTACAATGCCGGTCGGCGGCGGGTCTTGAGAGCACAGCAAAAAGCACACAAGCCTCACCTATGGGAAGGTGTCCGTCCGTACCTACCCAAACAGACCCGGGAATATGTCCGCAAAATTTTCAAAAAGTACAATTACTACAAAACACGTTATTTCTAATTCTTTCAGAAGAAAGCGGAAAAAATTCTTTTTTCTGCGGGAGGAAACAAAATCTCACAATTCGAACTCGGCAGAAGGTGCATCTGGCGGAAAAGCGGCCGAAAAAGGCGGGACTTCCTCAATCACTTTCATACTTCGCCATGGACCGTATAGAAACCGCAGCAAAAAGATGAACCCGAGCAGAACAATGTAAGCCGTGGCAAACGACCAGGCCAAAAACAAACTCCCGCGGTATACCACACACACGATATAAGTTGGAACGACCATAACAGCCCAAGACAGGGCCACGGCTACGCGCATCACAAATCGGGTGTCACCCGCACCCTTAATNGCCGAGGCAAAAACGATATTCATTGTATCAAACAGTGAATAAAAGGCCACGAACTTCAGCAGCAGAGCTCCGTAGCGGAAAACATCCCGGTACGTTTCCAGATCCGATCTGGCCATGAACGGTTTCAGGAACAGTTCAGGAAAAAACCAGTAGGCCAGGGCTACAAAAGACATGTACAGAAATGTGAGGTGAGCAGCCGACCATACGCTTTTCTCCGCCAGTTCCACTCGGCCTTCGCCTATTCGCTGTCCCACCAGAATGGAAACGGCGATGCCGGAACCAACCATTGGAAGAAAAGCAAGGGAGTTGATGTTAAAGGCGATGTTCGTTGCCGCGAGAGCCTCAGTACCGAGCCGCCCTACCAGCAGAACAAACAGGGAAAAACCAAGCATATCCAGAAAAAACTGAACGCCATTGGGCAAACCAAAGCGCAGCAACCTAGAAAAAAGCTCCCGGTCAAAGAAGCGGGCCTTCCACGTTGCAAAGTTCCGACGGAACGGTTTCCGGACGAACATAAAGAAAAATAAAAATGCGGACACAGCACCTGCAATGACCGTAGCGATGGCGGCTCCGCGAATGCCCATTTCAGGAAAAGGTCCGCGGCCAAAAATCAGAAAATAATCCAGCACCAGATTCACTGCCGTTGTTGTAAAGTTGACCACCATGACCGTCCAGGTCCGGCCCAGTCCCGAAAAGAACCCGGAAAGCGCAGAGCTAACAATCGGAAAAAAAGATCCCCAGCAGAGGATTTGAAAGTACTGCACTTCCAGAACCTGAACGGCGGACACATGGCCTACTATCCGGAACAGCGCAGGAGCAACGGGAATCCACAACCACATCAGGAGGGTCCCACCGGCCGAGAAAAAGATTCCTTGCCAGAC
>MTOL01000152.1 GCA_002011685.1 Deferribacteres bacterium JdFR-76 | reverse complement strand
AAAATCCACCGATCCGAAAGCATTTGTTATCGTCAATTACGTCCATGAGGTACTGGGGGAGGGGTTCCGCCGCCGTATCTGAGGGCAAGAAAATGGCCCCCTTTTGACCGCACTCCCGGAAACGGCGGGGGAAATTCGGACCGCGCGGCGTAAAAACTTCTGCCTCAGTTGCCCTCCCCTGAGTTTTATCTTGACTTGCTAAAGGATTTTCGTTAGAATTAGTTCAGTTTGCGAACAAAAAGGAGGAATCAGAAAAAAGAATGCCCCTGCGAGAACTGGAGAAGAATATTTCCCTGCTGAGGGACATTAATGAGATTTACATTCTCAAACTCATCAAAGAACAGGGCCCCATCTCGCGGGCGGAGATTGCCCGGCGCTACAACATTTCGCGTGCGGCCGTATCCGACATCGTCAACCGTTTGCTGGACCGCCGGTTTGTGCAGGAGATTGGGGAAGGAGTTCCCTCGGGCCGAGGTGGGCGCAAACCGGTGCTGCTCACCTTCAACTACCAGGCTGGATTCATTATCAGTATGGAAATGAAAAAGTCCACTTGCCGGATTGCCCTCTGTGACCTTCAGGCTGAAATCCTGGACGAGGAGCGCTGGGCCTTTCCCGCAACCCTGGAGGCCGAAAAGCTCCTGGATCTTACCTGCGAGTGGATTGAAACCCTCCTTCAGCGGAACCGGATTCCCGGAGACCGGCTTCTGGGCATCAGCTTGGGCATTCCCGGCCTGGTAGACTTCGATCAGGGCATCCTGAAGGAGGCGCATACGGCGCACCCGTGGGCCAATTTCCCCCTGAAAGAGGCCTTCGAGAAAAAATTTAATACCAACATTTACATCGATAACGACATCAAGCTTTCCACCATTGGCGAATACATTTTTGGCCAGCAGAAAAAAATAAACACCATGATCCTCCTGGGAGTCCGGGAGGGGATTGGGGCCGGATTCATTCTCAACGGCCAAATCTACCGGGGCATCACCTACAGCGCCGGCGAAGTGGGATACGACGAACTGGGGTATTTTTTGCCAGAAAAAAATGAATTCCCGCTTTTGTTTCACGGCCAGCGCTACCTGGGCGATATCCTTTCCCTGAACAACCTGATCGGGTCGTTTCAAAAAGCTCTGGAGAACGGGCGGGATTCCTTCCTTCGGAAGGTCCTTCGCGAAAAAGGAAACATCTCGCCGGGAGACCTGGTTCACGCCGCCAGCGAGGGGGACGAGCTGTCAAGAGAGATCCTTACCGAATATGGCCATTTGCTGGGCATCCTGAGCGTAAATCTGATCAATCACCTGAACCCGGAAATGGTGGTGTTCGATGGAGAAATTTTCGAGCACAACGACCTGGTTCTGGATGTGATCCGGGAACGCGTACACCGGGACATTCTTCATCTGCCTTCCGCCACGGTGCAGCTCTGTCCCTCGGTCACCAAACGCAACAGTGAGATTATGGGGGGTGTGGGCCTTGTGCTGGAAGATCTGTTCGAACCACCGGCAATCGATACGCGGAAATACCGTATGGTATTTGAAAAATAGCTTTGGGCCGGACAGCGGCCGAATTGGGTAAGGCACGGGAGGAAGACAATGGATTTCACGAAGTGGAAAGACTTCGCGCCGAAGGTCGGCTGTTATTTTGCCTGCCGGATCCTCGGATCTTTTCAGTGTGAACGGATCGTTGAACTGGCGGAAAAACTGGGAATCCGGGTGGAATATTTGCCGGAATCGGGATTCATCCTGCGATCAAACCGGATTGTTCTGACGCGGTACCTTCCCCGCATTCCAGCTATCCGCATCTACGGCGACCAGGTATTCCGCCTTCAGGAGAGGCTCCGCCGGAAAAACATACACGTGGAATTTCATCATCTGGTATATCATGCCATCGCCAGGGAAATCGGCCACCATCTGTTTTACTGCTTCCTGAAGGAATGCAAACCGGCCTACGCTGTCCGGTCGTGGCCAGCTTTCGAGAAATGGTTTACAAGACGCTACTCATCTTTGCAAGATGCGTATCATTCTTAAGTGGCCTTCGGGCTCAAATCACTGGTTGGGGGAACACCCGCTCGACGCCGCCCTGCAGATGTGGAAACAGCACGGTATAGACGGGATCCTCATTCCCCTTCTTCCATGGGAACCCTCAGCTACTTTTGCCCTGGAGCGGTATCCGGAATCCTGCCGGGAATACGGTCTGGAATGCTGGTTTTTGATTTCCGTATTCAACAATCCACGTTTTTTGCAGCGGTACCCGGATGAACGCGTGATCGGCAGAAAAAAAGAGACCATAGCCTACCCGGGATGGTTCGCGCCGATCTGCCCATCCAGCTCCCGGTTCCTGGATGAATGGATTGCGTGGGCCGAAGACCTGCTGAAGGATAAAAAAGCGGACGCCCTGGTGCTGGACCACCTGTTTGTCCCGGTTTTCTGGTATGGCAGTGGCGGAAACGTTGCGGAAGAGGAATGGCCGCCGTACTGCTATTGCAATCGCTGTCTGAGCCGGTTTGAAGAATCCGTCCGTAAACCGCTGGAAGATGTAACCGCCCTTGATTGGATCAGATGGCAGCAAACCCGGATTTCGGCGGCTCTGGAAGCGATCCGCGCCTGCCTCGATCGGTGCATAGCAACCAGGAAGATCGGCGTCCAGGTCCCCCCGCTGGCCTCTCCGGGAAGTTTACAGCCGCGGCCGCAGTATGCCGGTCTTAATCTGGAAGCCCTCAAAGAGCATACCGATTTCACCAGTCCCGTGGTTTATCANGGCATTCTGGGCTGGTCCGCCGACCAGGTACTGGCCTATCTGGTAGAATGGATTGCCAGAACCCCGCAGCCGGTGGTTCCTTCCTTTCAGGTCACCAGAACGCACTGGGACCGGAACCACCGCGACCCGGCGCAGACAGTCGACCCGGCGCAGACAGTCCGGCAACTGTTGTACCGCATCACTCCGCTGCCCGTGGAAGCCGTAACCCTTTTCCACGCCGGCGATCTGCTAACCCCCGAAAAGTTAACCGCCGTCCTTCCGTAACAGCCATTCCGGAAAATAGCGGAAAAGCGGGTCTCCTGGGCCCTTTCCGGAAACGGAGAAACAAAGATCCAGTTTTTTCAGGGTGTGCCCCGCAATCCGATCATTTAAAAGATTGGCTTCTCCTCTGGCTTGCGGTAAACCCAGAAAAAGGACGGCTATCGAGGGGCATCGTGGCCCTCCCGGGCGGCGATCCACCGCGCGGCATCCAGCAGATCTTCGGCAACGTAGTCCGGTTTCACGGGATATTCGCCATCCTCTCCTGCCTTGCCCGTACGGACCAGAATGGTGGTGAGCCCGGCGTTTTTTCCCGTCTGGACATCCACCGTCTTATCGCCTATAAAATAGCTCCGGCTTAGATCCAGATTGAGATCTTTCTGCGCCTGCTGAATCAAACCGGTTTTGGGCTTGCGGCAGGAGCAATTCTCTGTCACGCTGTGCGGGCAGAAATAGATCTTGTCAATCAATACCCCCTCTGGTGATAGAAGCTGGAACATCCGGCGATTCACCCGGAAAAAGTCTTCCACCCGAAAATAGCCCAGACCGATCCCCGCCTGCGTCGTCACAATCACCAGCCGGAAGCCCAGCTCCTGCAGCAGTTTCAGCCCCGCTACCGCATTGGGAAGAAGCTGGAATTTTTCCGGCTCGTGCAGGTATTCCACATCCACATTAATAGTGCCATCGCGGTCCAGGAAAACAGCCGGGCGTGCCTCCGGAGTCGGAGAAGGAAAATACACGGCCCGCTCGTATTCCACCACCCGGCTGGCGGCCTCCCCAGATGCCCGGATTTGCTCGATCAATCGGGTTGTAGAAATCGAAGTTTCCAGAGGGATAAGCAATACCCTTCCCCCGTAGGACTCCACCAGCTCTCGGGAAGTGAGCTGATCCGCGGTGTAATCCCCTGCCTTAATATAAAGGTGCGGCTTAAGTGCCCGGATATTGGCATGGTTCCGCGTTTCGGGAAAAATAAACACATAGTCCACACTTTCCAGCGCCGCCACCACTTTCGCCCGGAGTTTCTCCGGATTAATGGGTCGGTCCGGCCCTTTGAATGACC
>MTOL01000298.1 GCA_002011685.1 Deferribacteres bacterium JdFR-76 | reverse complement strand
TGTACGAGCATGACGAGGGCCGCAAGTACCGAAAGGGCCTGGAAGAAGGGGCCAGAGCCCTGGAGCGCGGTGAAGAGGANCGATCTCCGGCACCAGATTGCCGAAAACGCACGGGGGTACATTGCCCTTCTTTCGCAGCACATCCATAAGGAAAACAACATTCTCTACCCGATGGGGGAGCGGGTTTTCAGTCCTGAAGACATTGGCGAGCTCGAGAGGGAGTTCGACCGCGTGGAGAAGGAGATTTCTGGCAAAGAGCTTCACGAAAAGTACCGCAAGATGGTCGAAGAACTGGAAAAACAGTTCAGTTGAAAACAGCTGAGCCGGTTCCTTTTGAACATTGTCCGCAGCGCCCTTTCCCGTACCGGAGAGGGCGTTTGCGTTTGAAAAGAACTTGATGACTCTCGTTTCAGAACTGCCGGTGAGACCGGGAGAAAAGAAAAGCAGCCTGCGAATCCGGAGGAGCCCAAGGTGTCTTTTTTAACCCAGGGGCCAACGTGAAATACGTGTTTCACGCTCACCGGAAAATCCATGGGATCTCCGTGTAAATCCCTGTGTTCCTTTGGAATTTTTGGGTGAGCCGTTTCATGTTTTTGCCAGATACGCTGAAGGGGCACTTCTTAAGGGGCGGAAAGTTCTTGCCTATTCCCCCTGCGGGTCGTAGATTTATTTTAAGCATCGGTGGTGTATCTGGCGAATCCGGAACCAGGCGGGAGGCGCGATGCATACCATTGTCCGCTATTACATCCGAACGGCCTTTGTTTTTCTTTTACTTGGTTTGTTGCTGGGAGCCTACTTTCTGGTGGAAACGTACTGGATGAAAGGGGGATATCCTGCCATCTGGGTAACTGCACATGTGCACATCCTTCTCGTGGGTTTTGTGATGTTCATGATTCTGGGGGTGGCCCAATGGATGTTTCCGCGCCCGTCCCGGAATGATCAGCATTACAGTCCGGCTATGGCGTATTTCATTTACTATTTTATTACCTTTTGCACCGCAGTGCGTTTTCTTGCGGAAATTCTTATGCGCTGGATCTGGGAGGGCTGGATCCACCACGTTCTGGTGATAGCTTCGCTGGGGCAAGTGGTGGCGTTTTTCCTTTTCTTTTACAACATGTGGACCCGCATCCGACCAGTGGGGAGTCACATCCGGGAAGCGAAGGGCGAGCGGTTTTAAACGGTGCTGCCGCTTCCTTCCGGAGCCCGTTTTCCGTTCAGAAAGTCGCAGAAATCCTCGAATAGGCAGGCTCTTAGCTGAGGCCTGCGGTGGGTATGCGGTGCGGGGGAACGGTTATTTCAGATTGCAGAAAAGAGAGGGGGAGGTCCGTTCTTTTTTCTCTGCCAGCATGCGCAAGTATGGGAAAACCCGTTGCTGGAAGGCGGGAATTTCCGCAGGTTGGAGGGGATCGGCAGAGATGTTGTGCAGCCGCAGGGGATTGATGGGGCGCCCGTTTTCGTAAAGGGTGTAGTGCAGGTGTGGACCGGTGGCCAGGCCCGTGGAGCCCACATAACCGATAACTTGGCGCTGTCGCACGTGCACTCCTTTCCGGATGCCACGCGCATAAGACTGCAGATGCCCGTACAGGGTGACAAAGTGTGTTCCGTCGTGGCGGATTTTCAGGTAGCGGCCCACCCCACGGGGCTTGTAGCCCAGTTCAACAACCGTCCCATCTGCGGGGCTTACCACCGGCGTTCCTCTGGGAGCGGCGTAGTCAATACCGTAATGGGGCCGGACGCGCTTGAGGATGGGATGCCGGCGGCCCGGAGAGAAATAGGAGCTGATCCGCCGGTAGTTCAGCGGCGACCTGAGAAATTTCTTCTGGAAGGACTGGCCGCTCCATTCGTAATAGCCCGCTTTCTTTCCCGGCGGCTGGTAGAAAAAGGCTGTGTAAGGCTTTCCCTGCAGGATGTATTGCGCTGCCAAGATGCGGCCGTAGCCTGTAAAGATTGAATCCAGATAGAAGGCCTCGTAGACCAGGCGGTAGCGGTCTCCCGGCTGAGGATCGGTGAAAAAATCGATGTCCCACTGGAAGATATCGCTGAATGCAAGTATGAGCTCTGGCTTTGCTCCATGGCGGCGCATCGACTCATAGAGCGTTGTGCGGATGGCTCCTTCCAGGATTTCGATGCGCCGTTCCGGTTCGCGGCGGATCACAGTTGCTATGAACTGTCGGGAGGAATCACGGCGGATTTCGTAAGTGACGAAGGGGCTTGGCTGGTAGCGGTAGAATAGCAGGCGGTTCAGGCTATCACGGGCAATTTCGTACCGGTCACCCGCCCGGATCCTTTTCATATCCAGGAAGTCGCGCATTTTCCGGATGGCCCGCAGGGCATCTTCACGGTCAATTCCCAGCCGCGAAAACAGATTCCACAGGTTTTCTCCGGGGCGGAACGAACCCGCAGTCCAGATTGCTTTGGGGGGACCTCCGTACGGTTTGGAAGGATGTTTTGTCGGCGGCGGTACAGCCGGTTCGATGCGCTCCAGCCACTGTCCCACAAGGAAAAGAATCCACGCCGCCAAAAGATAGATGATGCGTCTTCTCTTCATGAACCTCGCTCCGTTTGTTTCAAAATGGTAAAAAATCCCGGTTTGACGCAAGTGGAAATTCACCGTTTTTTGTGAACGGTATTGCGCCCTGCTGGCGGATTGGGGCTGTTAGGGTCCGCTAAAAATGGCTTGTGTTTTTGGAGCGGAGTCTTTATCATATGGCCTGAATCGTTCGAGATGTCTCCAGCAGTTAGCCTTCCTGGTGTGTCCGGGTGGGCCATTTATCGTTTGGGAATTGGTTCGTTTTAAAGGAAGCAGGAGGACGTCATGTTCAGGAGAAGCATTGTTGCTCTTTTTTTGCTGATCATTTTCTTTACGGGTGTACTGTTTGCTTCCAGCCGGCCAAAGCCCACCCCGTTTGCGGTGCGGCAAAAGGCATTTGAACTCCGCAAACANATGCAGGCCGAATCCCTTTTTCGCAATCTGCGTTTCCGGTGTGTAGGGCCTGTGGTAATGAGCGGCCGCGTAGTGGATATCGAACCGCATCCCAGAAACCCGTACGCTTTTTTTGTGGCCTATGCGACCGGAGGGGTGTGGAAAACCAGCAACAACGGTCTGCGTTATACACCCATTTTTGAAGGTCAGAACGCCGTAACCATCGGCGATATTGCCGTGGATCCGCGGAATCCGGATATTATTTGGGTTGGAACCGGGGAGAAGAATTCTCAGCGGAGCTCCTATGCAGGAACCGGTGTGTACAAAACCACAGATGGTGGCAAAACCTGGCAGTTTGTAGGGCTGGGCGAAACCCATCATATCGGCCGGATTGTGATCCATCCGGAGAACTCGGATATCGTGTTCGTTGCGGCCATGGGTCGGCTGTATACGCCAAATCCCGACCGGGGTGTGTACCGCTCAAAGGATGGTGGAAAATCCTGGGAGAAGGTTCTTTATGTAAACGAACGCACCGGTTTTATTGATCTGGCGATTGACCCCAAAAATCCGGATGTAATCTACGCCGCGGCATGGGAGCGGGAGCGAAGAGCCTGGAATTTTGTGGAAAGCGGGGAAGGAAGCGGTATCTACAAATCTACCGATGGTGGCGATACCTGGCAAAAGCTTTCCGGTGGTTTTCCGCAGGGGAAGCATGTGGGCCGGATCGGACTGGCCATTTACCCGCAAAATCCACAGATCATTTATGCCATTGTGGACAACCAGGCACCACGGCCGCCGGAAGATCAGGTGGAATATGCGCCGCTTACAGCCAAAAAACTGGTGAACATGTCTCTGGAGGAATTTCTTTCCTTCGACAATGACGAAATTGAGAATTTTTTGCGCCGGATCGGTCTGCACCGCGATTACACAGCCGAAATTGTCCGTGAAATGCTACAGGAGGGTGAGCTGACGCTAAATGATCTTGTCCAGTTTATCCGTAAAAACAACCCGCACGCCTTCGACCCGGTCATAATAGGGGCTGAAGTCTACCGGAGTGACGATGGGGGCAAAACCTGGCGGAAAATGAATGAGAATTACATCGATAGTTTCTATTCAACCTATGGTTATTACTTTGGTGAAATCCGTGTAGCACCACACGACGACCAGCGGATTTATATTC
>MTOL01000457.1 GCA_002011685.1 Deferribacteres bacterium JdFR-76 | reverse complement strand
AAAGCTCCGGCGCGGTGGGACGGTTCTTTCTTCCAATCTTCTGTTTTTTTCACCCATTCGTGCTTACCGCCTTCCGGTTCCGCACCTGGGGCTTTCGGCACGGCCGGTCTCCGACGGCGCGGAGGTGGATGTCTGGAGTGACCGGCTGGCAATTGGAGTGTGGCTGATTTCGGAAAGGACGGAGGGACAGTTTTCGGACAATTTCTTTTTTCTTCTGCCGGGGGAACGGAAAAAAGTCACATTCCGGCCCTTTTATGGAATGAACTGGGAATCCTTTCAAGAGGGCCTTCGCGTTGAAAGCCTGGCGGCAGCCTTCCGGTGGTAGAGAGAGCGCAGTGAATGTGAATTTCTCCTGTTTGAGCGGCTGGTCGGGCTGCAGGATGAGACTGGAAGGGAGCCGGGAATGGCTGTATCCGGGATTGCAAAGGAAAAGGCCGGCTCGGCATTCTGTTGTGAAAGAAAATTTAGGAAGATTTCGGGAACGCAAAAAAATGCTTGACAAACGGGTTCAAAGGATGTAACTTTGATCGAAACGTTTCGATCCTATTTAATTCTCATTTTTGCAGTAACTGGAAGTGCCCACTACATTTTTGTTCATTCTCAACGTGAATCTCTATTAAAATAACAGGCAGTTGAAATTTATTTTGCATTTTGAATTCTTGAGACAAAATAAAGTCGAAACGTTTTAATTTTCTTCGGCGGCAACGTGGCCAAAAAACGCTACACCATCAAGGATGTTGCCAGAATGGCCGGGGTTTCGGTTTCCACCGTCTCCCTGGTCATCAATAAAAAGGGACCTGTTAGCGAGGAAACCCGCCGGAAAGTCCTGCACGCCGTTCACAAGTTAGATTACCATCCCAGACGTGTCGCTCAGGGGTTGGCCTCGCAGAAAACCGGGAACATTGGATTCATTCTTACCGACGATCACTTCTCTCTGGTTGAACCCTTTTACACCAAAATTTTCCTGGGAACCGAAGTCGAAGCCAGAAAATACGGCTATTACATCATTTTGACCACCGTCCCCAATCAGTTCAGCAAAGAGCACATCCCGCGTTTCCTGCTGGAGCGCAATGTGGATGGTGTGATTATGGCCGGGCGGGTGCCCGAGAAGCTGATTGCTTACATCCGCGACATGGGGCTGCCCGTAACCTTGGTGGACTACTACAACCGCCGCCAGAAAACAGCAGCGATCCTGATCGACAACATTGAAGGGGCCTATCAGGCGGTGACCCACCTGATCGAGCTGGGCCACAAAAAGATCGGGTTTGTGGGCGGCGACCTGAGCCATCCGTCCATTTCGGACCGGCTGACCGGATTTAAAAAAGCTATGGAAGAGCACGGGCTGCCCATTGTTCCGGAATGGGTGATTACCACAGAACGTAATACTTCCGTTCCCTCGGGATATCAGGCAATGAACACCCTTTTGAAAAGTGGAGAGCTTCCCACGGCCATCTTTGCCTGTAACGATGCCATGGCCATCGGTTGTTTGCGCCGCCTGAAAGAATCGGGCATTCGGGTTCCCGACCAGATTGCCCTCATCGGCTTCGATGATATCGATGCCGCCCTTCAGATGGAACCACGCCTGTCCACAATCCACGTCTACAAAGAGCGGATGGGTGCGCTGGCAATGCAGCAGATGGCCAGCATGCTGGAAAACGGGGAGCAATCCACCGAAAAGGTTCTGGTTCCCGTGGAACTGGTGATCCGGGAGTCAACAGCCAGAAAAGCAGACTAACAGAAAGGATCGATTTTCGAAAACTGTTTCCAGAAGACACTCTTCTTTGGCATGAGGGAGGATTCTTTTTTTTCTGCTGAACCGGAAAAATAGTTTCTACAGAAAGGAGGTGAGAGTTCTCGCAGCCTGGCGAATTTGAGTGGAGAGGTTTGTAGGAGTACCAACCAAAACGAAAGGAGAGCAACATGGGATGGAAAGGTACACGCGTCATTTTTGCTATGGTTTTTAGCGTTCTTTTGATCCTGCCTGCGCTTGTTCTAGCTCAGACCAACCTGATTGTGAATGGTGATTTGGAGGTATTGGAGCCGAATTTTTGGCATAAGATGAATGAGGGGGATGGTGGGAGTGAGCTGGTATGGTCGCGGGATGCGTATGAGGGGGATCGTAGTTTTGCGGTGTTCAAGCCGAGTGCGAGTTCGGCGCCGGTGGGTTGGGTGAGTGTGAACAATGCGAATTTGTACTGGAATAATGCGGCGGACAATGTTTTGTATCAGTATGGGTTTTGGGCGAGGACGGAGGGGGTGAATACGAATCCTACGACGGATGATGAGAAGATAGGGGTGTATTTTAAGATTTATTCTGGGGGTGTAGCGGTTAGTGAGGAGTTTGTGGTGGTGGATCAGTCGGTATCGACGAAGGATTGGACGAAGTATACGGGGGCGGTGCTGGTTCCTCAGGGGAGCAAGCCGGACAGTGTGGTGGCGGTGATTCAGTTTGGGAAGCAGGCGACGGGGAAGGCGTGGTTTGACAATTTGTATATTGGGACGGATCCGTGGTCTCTTGGTTTGTTTAATGGGGATGCGGAGACGCCGGTTGGGTGGTTGAACTGGACGCATCGGGATAAGATAGGGTATGCGAATTTGGACACGACGTATGCGCACAGTGGGAAGTATTCGGCGGTGATGATTGAGCGGGATGACAATGATGATGAGATGGTGTTTTATTCGGAGCCGGTTCCTGTGGAGCCGAATCGGTGGTATAAGATTAGTGTATGGGCGAAGATGGACAGTGTGAATACGGGTCCGGACTGGTATGCGACGAATGTGACGAAGGCGTATGATAAGGATCGGCTGGGGTTGTGTTTCTTTTACCATCGTGCTCCGATACGGACGGCGTGGGATTTGACGGAGGGGGATCAGTTTGTGTATTTTGATCAGCGTGATTCGTCGAGTGGATGGGTGTATTATACGGTGATATCGAAGTCGCCGCCGGATGCAGCAGGGCTGTCGATGCGCGCAAGGTTCAACACCTTCACCAAGGGGAAAGTATGGTATGACGAATTCTCCATCGAGCCGGTGAAATTTGTGGTTACCGGTGTGGAAGAGCTGACGCCCGAGGAAATTCGCAATCTGCCGACGGATTTTGCCCTGAAGCAGAACTATCCCAACCCGTTCAACCCGACGACGGTGATTGAATATACGCTTCCCAAAGCCGCACACGTAAAGCTGGAAATCTTCGACCTGATGGGCCGCAAAGTGCGAACGCTTGAGAACGCTATGGTGCCTGCGGGCCGCTACCGCTTGATCTGGAACGCCCGCAATGATGCTGGCGAGCGTGTACCCAGTGGCATTTATTTCTACCGCCTGCAGGCTGGCGATTATGTTAGCATGAAAAAGATGGTCCTTATGAAGTAGGAGAAGATGAGCTGCTGGTGGAGGCTGTCCGCCTACCATGGCGGCAGTCTCCACCGGATTTTATCATCAAAAATCAGAACCGAAAAGCTAAAATTTGATGAGAATCCGTTGCGGAGTGCGCAGAGTGTTCCGGAGCCATTGGGCTGTATCCCTCCGCCGTATCCGTCCCTCCGGACCTCTCCGCCCTGCGCACCGGGTTTTCGGCCAGAATTCCTGATAAATAGGCGTTTTTGTTGGAGACATTTGGACCTGGAGGTTTTGGTAGGGACCGTCTTTTGTGCATTCTGTGGAGCGATCAGTGGGCCAGGGGCGGGAAAAAGCAAAAATTTGAGGCCTTCGCCGGTGCGGTTGAAAAAGGGCGTGGGTGGGTGAGCATATGCCACCGACGCCCGCGATTTGAAAAAATCGGTTGAATGGAAACGATCGAGGGAAAAACATGAGACGGACGGTAAAAAGAGGCATTGGACTGGCTGCTATGTTGCTGGCGGTATTGACCGCCTCGCTGCCAGCCGGGCAGACGGGCAAAATTGTAGGCCGGGTGTATGATGCATCGACAAAGCAGCCTCTTCCCGGAGCCAACATTATTCTGGAAAACACCACCATGGGGGCCGCCGCCGACATGAACGGCAATTTCNTCATCATCGGTGTGCCGCCGGGGACCTACACCGTCCGAGCCACCATGATGGGATACCGGGATTACCGAATCGAAAATGTGAAGGTGTTTACGGACAAAACTACCAAGCTGG
>MTOL01000217.1 GCA_002011685.1 Deferribacteres bacterium JdFR-76 | reverse complement strand
CGAGGGAGTGCTTTTGGGCAAACCACCGTGCAAATTACCAACCTGCGCATTCTTTCCATACAGGCACCGGACACCGTCAGCCAGGGCCAGACCGGTGTGGCTATTACCATGACGGTGCAGAATCTGGGGAATGTGCCGGTGGAGAATGCGGTGGCACAGCTCACTTTTACCGGACCGCCTCCAGCCAATCAGGATTTGAATGGCGACTATCTGAACCGCTCGGTTAATGTGGGGACCATCCCAGCCAACGCCACCTATTCGATCAATTTTTCGGTGGATGTGACCGGGACCGCCACGACAGACCAGCTCGTCACCATTGATGGAGTGGTAACCGGTACGGTGAACAATGTGCAGATTTCTGCGCCGAGCGCCGAACTGACCGACCAGTGGCTGGTACAGCGTCCGGCAGCTCTGCAGATTCTCAGCATTCAGGCCGTTCCGGATACGGTTTCCCAGGGGCAACAGAACCTGGCTGTAAGCATGCGCGTGACCAATACAGGGGGCGCACGGGCCCAAATTGATCAGGCCGCGCTCACATTCCGCAAAGGCGCCAACGACGTCTCCAACCAGTACACAGTAGCGCCATCCACATCCAATCCTGTGTACATTGCGGGTGGAGATACAGCTATCTTTCAGTTCGTTGTGGATGTGGCGGGCGGAGCGGATCTTGGCACCATTCAGATTGACGGGACGATTTCTGGCCGGGATTTTAATTCACAAAAGATCGTTACAGACAATAGCGCTGACACAACCGATCAGTGGGTAGTAATTGAGGCGGCCGTGTTACAAATCACCTCAGTCACCGTAAGCCAGCCAACAGTTACGCAAGGACAGACGAAGACGTGGTACGTGTGGCTCAACGTGCGCAATAACGGCGGCTCGGCCGTTCGGCTGGATAGCACGCGGATCCGTTTCTTTATCGGCAATGAGGTGACCTCTGAATACAGCATTAACGTGCCGACCCAGTTCTGGAACAATGGGCTGGGATCTTCGACGCTGGGTCCCGGGTCTCAAGATAGGCTCCGGTTTGAGATTACGCGTACGGGCAGCACACTGGGGCTGGCTACCATCCAGGGACGCGTGTACGTGACCGATCTGGTAAGCGGCCAGAAACTTTCCGCCCAGACGGATGGCAATTCGGCCAGTGTGACCGTCCAGTCTCCCGCGGTGTTGCAGATCAACTTTATGACCACTTCGCAGCCCAGCGTGACCCAGGGGCAAACCAAACCCTGGACGGTGATGGTGAACATCCGCAACGCAGGCGGCAGCGACGTGTTTATCGACACGACGGCCATTAACACGTTCCTTACCTTCAAGCTGGGGCTGAACGATGTTTCCGACTCCTTCCGGGTGAGGCAGCCCCCGGGACTGATTCCGGATGGCGGTTTTATCTTGAAGGGCAACCAGACGTCGAACCTGATTTTTACGGTGGATTACACCGGAATGCTCCTGGGCTTCTGCATGATCCATTCCCGCATTTACGGGCGGGAGATGAACAGCGACCGGGAGGTGTTCGACACCACGGATGATTTCGGCTGGGTTGGGGTTCCCATCGAGAGGGAACCGCAGATTTATATCCAGTCTGTGCGCAATGCCGCACCCAACGCGCCGGATGTGAACACATCTCAGACCTTTTCCATTGAGGTAGAAGTTCGGAATTCCGGCGGCGATGGGGTGCATAATGTGGATGTGGCGCTTACCACCGATGGCCAATCCGTTTTTGATTCACCGAGCCGGATTTCCAAGATAGCAGGAGGGCAGTCGGCGGTAGCGGTGTTTCAGGTTTCAGCATCGCAACTTGCGGGAACGACCGAAACGTTTACGGCAAAAATTTTGAGCGCGTTTGCGGACAACACGGGCGAACCGGCGCCCATTCTGCCGCCGCTGGATTCTACGGCTACGGCCCGGATCGAGCGGCCAGCTGCTTTGCAGATTCTTTCTGTGACGCCCAGCGAAACGGTGGTGACCGCAGGCCAGACCTACCCGAATGTCTGGCAGATCCGCGTGGTGGTGAAAGACACTGGTCAGGCCAGCCTCACGTTCCAATCTTTTGCTGCCACCGACATCCAGTTCCGCCGCAACGGCCAGGTCCAGACGGATTACATTGTGGTTCCCCCTCAGCAGCTCCAGGGAGGAGGAAAGACCCTGGAAAGCGGCCAGGTGGATACGCTTATCTATCAGGTTAATACGACTGGCCACCTTGCCGGGCAGATTGAGATTGCCGTAACGCTGAGGGCCACCGATGACAACAGTCAGCTTGCGCTGGAGGCCAGTGGAACGGGGCAGGTGGAAGTCCAGACCGCGGCGGTGGTTCAGGTGCTCTCCACCACCGTCATTGCACCACATCTGCTGGCTGAATCCAACGCTGAAGTGAATACCCGGCAGCCGTTCAGCGTCCGCGTGCTGGTGGAAAATAAGGGGAACGAGGATGTAGAAGACGTACGGGTGAAGCTGCAAAGTGATGGCTTTTCGCAGCTGCTGGATACGCTGATCACCATCCCTGCCATTCCAGCGGGCCAGATCCGCCAGGCAGTGTTCCGTGTGGTTGCCGATTCTCTGGAAAACCTGGCGGGCGAATCTTTTAGCTCCCGCATTCTTTCAGCGCGGTCTTCGGTAAGCGGGTTACCGGCATTTATCCGTTCGCCGATCGATTCGGTAGCAGTGGTTTATATTGAAAAACCCGCCCGGGCCAATCTGCTTCTTTCTATCAACGACCGCGATGGCATTCTTTCCGTGCGGCAGTCCTTTGAGGCTACGGTTTCGGTTGGCAACGAAGGCCGCTCCCAGCTGATGGGTACGGGGACGGTAGTGCTGCACATTCCGCCAGATTATCTGCTCCTTTCCGGCACCGACACACTGGATGTGCGGGCGGATACAGCAGCAGTCTCCTAAACGACACCGGTGAAATGGACCCTGCTGACGCCAGATACCACGCACGGTCCGGATACCCTGTGGGCATCGTGGATTACACCGCCCGCTGACGAGAATACGGCAGCCCCGGCGCAGGTTACTTCTCAGGGAGATACGGTTATTTTGAGGACGCTTATTCCCAACCTGCTGGCCAGCGATTCGGAAATTCTGGCTCCAGCGGGTGCACAGGATGGTGTTCTTTCCAGCGATCAGGAGTTCTGGGTGCAAACGGTTCTGGTTGCGTCGCCCAATCTGGTTCGCCGCCGGGCCCGGCTCTTTCTGCCGGCGGGGTACACAGCTCTCTCTCCGCTGGATCAGGAAACGCAGACGGACACAGTGAGGTGGAAAATCCGGGCCCCTGAAGTACCGGATCAAGGCAAGAAAGGGCTGATTATCCGTATTCTGGCCGAGGACGAGCTGGGTCAGCAGTTCCAGGGCCCGCCTGATACCCTCTGGGTTCAAACGGTCCGGCGGGCTAATCTGAGTGTGGACGCGTTTATTGCCGCACCAGAAGGGGCGAAGGACGGCTCCCTCTCCACTGGTCAGCCTTTTGTCATCCGGGCGATTGTCAGCAATCTTGGCCAGGCGGGAGTCTACGGTCCTGCCTATGTGAAACTGGATCTGGGGGCAACGGGCGTAACGGTGGACGAGCCGCTAATCCGTCCGTTCGCCTTTGATGAATCCGGAGCTCCGGTTCCGGTAGACTGGACGGCCCACGCGCCAGATACGATAACGGCGCCGGCGTTCATCGCAGTCAGCATTGACACCATTCCGTACGATGAAAACTCGGACCGGCTAGCATTTGTGTCCGTCGGTCAAAAGCAGTTCACTGTGAGCACTATTGGACAGGCCAGGGTGCAAAACAAGATCTGGATCGCCAGTCCCGATGGGGCAAAAGACGGAGTGCTCTCCACTAGCCAGGAATTCATCGTGGAAGCGGAGGTTTCTTCGGAAAATGCATCCAGTTTGAAGGCCGAACTGGTGCTTCCCGAGGGTTTTTACACCGAAAACCGCGTGAAGGCGGTTCAGAGCGGGTACGACATTGCATCGTGGTTAGTAAAAGCGCCCNAAAATGCGCTGGCTTCTGGCTGGCTGGTGGTACGTACCCGCGGTTACGATGCTAATAACAGCACGCAAGAGATTTTTAGTGTGCCCGATAGCCTGCAGGTGCAAGTGGTTCGCCAGGCGCGGGTGGTGGTGCAGGCGTCCATTATCGACCCGCC
>MTOL01000395.1 GCA_002011685.1 Deferribacteres bacterium JdFR-76 | reverse complement strand
CGGCAGCCAGGTCATTCTTGCTCTGCAGGATGAAGGTCCGGGCATTCCTCCGGACCGTGCGGAACTGATTTTCGAACCGTTTTACACCACTGAACCGAATCACACGGGTCTGGGTCTGGCTATCGTGAAAATCCTTCTGGAGGAAAATAAAGGCCGGATTGACCTGCTCCCGTCCAGCAAAGGAGCCCATTTCCGTTTGGTTTTTAAAGGAGCGTAACCGCCATGAACGAACGCCTTCTCATTGTGGAAGACAATCCGACGCTGGCCGAAGGCATTGCCAGCATCGCCGAAAGCAAGGGTCTCGCGGTCCGGTGTGCAAAATCAGCCGCCGAGGCTGAAAACATCCTGCAGGTGGATTCACCCGATCTGGCCATCTGCGATTTCCGCCTGCCGGATGGCTCCGGGATGGATCTGCTGGTTACAATCAGGAAGCGGAATCCGGAAGCGCAGGTTTTAATGATCACTGCCTTCGGTACCATCGAGCTGGCCGTGGAGGCCATCAAGAAAGGTGCCTTTGATTTCCTGCAGAAACCCTTCTCCATGGAAGAACTGGAATTGAAACTGGACCGGATGCGGGACACTCTGGCCCAGCGACGGAAGATCACCGAATTGGTTGACGAGCTGAACTACCTGCGGGAGGAGATCGACCATCAGTACAATTTTGGAGAGCTGGTGGGCCGTACCCCCCAGATGAAGGCGGTGTACCAGACCATTTTGAAAGTGGCACCGGCGGACACCACAGTGATTATTTATGGAGAAAGCGGAACGGGAAAAGAACTGGTGGCGCGGGCCATCCACCAACATAGCCCGCGTGCTCAAAAGCCGCTGGTCCGGGTCAACTGTGGGGCTCTCAACGAAAACCTGCTGGAAAGCGAACTGTTTGGGCACGAAAAAGGATCCTTCACGGGAGCTTTCCGCCGCAAAAAAGGACGATTTGAACTGGCCCATGGCGGGTCTATTTTCCTGGATGAAATTGGCGACCTCTCGCTCAATATGCAGCTGAAACTCCTGCGGGTTCTGCAGGAAAAAGAATTTGAACGGGTTGGTGGCGAAGAAACCATCCGTGTGGATGTTCGGGTCATTGCCGCTACCAACAAAGACCTGAACGAACTGGTGCGGGAAGGCCGGTTCCGCGAGGACCTTTTCTACCGGCTGCATATTGTTCCCATTTACCTTCCTCCCTTGAGGGAACGCAGGGACGACATCCCCCTGCTCATGGAACATTTCCTGACTAAAATCAGCCGCCGCTTGGGCAAAACAGGCCTGCGCTTTCACCCGGAAACCGTGCGGCGTTGCATGGACTACAGCTGGCCCGGCAACGTTCGCGAGCTGGAAAACGCCATCGAGCGGGCTCTGGTGCTGGCCGATGGGGATGAAATTCATCCAGACCTGCTTCCCTTCCGGAATACCAGCGAAAGCGCATCTCCGTCGCAGAAACCGGCAATCCAGATCCGCCCTGGTGTATGGCGCCTGAATGAAACCCTCCAGCAGGTCGAAAAGGAACTCATCTGCCGGGCGCTGAGGCTTTGCAAGGGCAACAAAGCAGCGGCCGCCCGAGCCCTCGGATTGCGCAGCAATACGTTCTTTTACAAACTGAAAAAATACGGCCTCGATAATTGTCCGCAAACTGACCAGAAGGAAATATAACATGCAATTTCATCCGCCCCAAAGAGTCTTTGCTTCATTCCTGCTGCTGGTAGCGATGTTCACGGTAGCCAGAAGCCAGGAGCTGGCCGCCACAAAAGATTCCCTTGCCCCACTCATTCAGACCCTGGAGCAAAAAATTAGCCGCAAAAAATCTCTGGAAAAACAGAGAGATCGCTGGCTCCAGCGTTTGGAACAGAAGTCGGCCGAAATTACCCAGCAGAAAAAGAAGAGGCCCAGAAACCCGCTGCAGGCCCGGCAGCTGGAGCATCTGCTCCAGGAAACCCAGCAGCTTTCCGCTGAACTTCAAAAACTTCAGTCCCGCCTACGGCGGTTAGACGATTCCATTCAAGTTGTTGCGCGGACACTGGTGAGACAGATCGATAAGGAACTGATTGCATCTTTCCGCCATTTCCGGACGGCCCGCAAAGCTTCTCCTGCCTACCGTCAGGCACTCCAGCAGATTGGCCGGCTGTATCAACTGCGCATGTCCTATCAGGGCTATGCCGGCCCGTCTTTCCACCTGGCACGTCTTCTGCCGGTCCATTTTGATTCCCTGGACACCCCGGAGGACCGGAAACGAAAACGGAGCATTCTGCAAGACCAGCTCGACTACCTGCATTCGCTGGAAACTGCGCTCCAGGAAAAAGAAAGGCAGGCACGGGAATGGGCCCGGCTCTACCGGTTAAGTGGCAATCTGTTAAAGGACCTGCAGTTTCAGGAAATTCAGGACGAAGCGATGGCAAAAACTGATGAAATGATCGCACCAAATCGGTGGCGCCAGCCGGAAAGTGGCCGTACACTCTCTTTTCAGACACCGGACCAAACAGCATCCGGCCTCTCAGTGGGCTGGCCACATCTCACCACGCCCGATTTTTCCACACTGCCGGCCCATGCAGGGTACATTCTGGCTCTGCCCCCCGATAAACTGCCCCGGCAGCTGCCCGAAATCCAAAAGCTGATCCGCCGGGTGCGCGCACTGGCCGATAGCCTTCAGCTGTTGATTTCCCGGTCCGACCCACAAAACTGAAGGGTATTACAGCCGGAAATGGGACATGCCAGCCAGATAGAAAGACGGTATGCGGTCAAACTGTCGGCCAGATCTGCTGCCATCCTGCTGGCCATGTTTGTCTTTTTCCGTCCGGCCATTTCCATGCCACTGTCCGAACAAAACGGCCGGATACAAGTTTCGGTCGGATACGACTCCAATCTTTACGAAGATCCCCAGAGCCCTTTCGCGGCGCCTTTTCTTCGCTTGCAATACGACCGCAGCTGGCACAAAAAAATCCGATCCCTGTCCCCCGCTTTCCAGCTCGGCGTCTGGACTTCCCTGTACCCCCAGTATACGCAGGAGAACAAAATTTTTCTGCATCTCTCGGGCTCTATCGATCGACAATGGACCAACCGCTGGAGCACGCGCCTGACCGTTCTTGCGCGGTCCAAATATTTTCTTGCCGCACGGGCTGGCTACCGGGAAGGAAAGGCGGCGCTCTTCAGCCTCCACCGCCTGCCACACCAGTGGCAGATTGAACACTCCATCCTGCTTGACCTGTGGCGCTTCGAACAGAACGCAAGATACAACTTTAACCTAGCAGAATACAGTCTTGTCCTTTTAAAACCTGTAGGCGCCTACGGGAAGATGTGGATTCGCTTTTCTGCCAGCCGCGGTTGGTTTCCGGCATTTGCCTGGGCCGCAAGCGGGCATGTCACAGTCGGGCAGAAAAACCGTACCGTCCTTGCGGAGACCGGAGTGCGCATTCTATCTCCAGGGCTATTCACGGTTGCCGTTCAGCTCGCCAACAATACCTCCAGCATCCCGGCGCTGAGTTTCGTACAGTGGAGCAGTCAGTTGACGGCTGTGTGGAAAATTCGCCCCCGGTGGTACCTCCGGAGCTTTTTTCAGTATATCACGAAACGCTATTCTGTTCCAGCCGAGACCGGGTCAGAGCCGTTCCAGCCGGATCCTGAACTGGGTGAGGGCAACCGTTTCACCCTCGACGCAGTCTGGTTGCTCCGGAACTCCCTTTCGCTGGTGCTCCGTTTCCAGAACCTGCACCTGGAATCGGTATTTCGCAACCGCTATTACCAAAAAAGGCTTTTCGAAATTCTTCTAGAATGGCAGTAATTCAACAAAATGAAATAACTGTTCAAATTTTTGAAATCACTGTATCCGGCCCATCTTTGCTTCAAACCGGTTTTTCCAGCAAGACGATATTAATCAGACAAATAACCCCCTGTTCTTTTTATTTTTATGCATGTGGCACACTATATTTTGGCGGAAGGCTGATATGGCATATCTTTTGCCATTTGCTCCAAAAAGCAAAAACTACAAACGAAAATGCACAAACGAGGATGCCATGTTATGAAACGGGATATCTGTTTGTTGGTGCTTATCCTGTCGGCACTGGCATTTGCGGGCTGCAACCGGGACTTCAGTCCTGTATCTCCCGGGCACATCCTTCGTCCCCTGACACCTGAAGAAAAACAACTGGCCAA
>MTOL01000299.1 GCA_002011685.1 Deferribacteres bacterium JdFR-76 | reverse complement strand
CAAGAAAATTGATGGTTTCCGGGATTATGCCATTGACCTGGAGACAAAACTAACGGCCATTCCGGCACTGGCGCCGGAGAATGATGGGGAGGGTGAAGTCAAAAAAGCGGAGCTCATCAAACAAATTTTGCAGGAACTAAAACCCGACCACATGGAAGAGCTGAAGTGCCCGGATTCGCGGGTTCCCGATGGGTACCGACCTAATCTTCTGGCTTATTTCAACGGGCAGGATCGCAGCCGCACAATCTGGATCATGACGCACATGGACATTGTTCCGCCGGGCGATCTGAACATGTGGAAATCGGATCCTTACACAGTGGTCGTTGAGGGAGATAAAATCTTTGGCCGAGGCGTGGAAGACAACCAGCAGGGGATGGTTGCCAGCTTTCTTGCGGTGAAAGCACTCCGGGATGCAGGCGTGGCGCCGCAATACAACATAGGGCTGGCCATCGTAGCAGATGAAGAAACCGGGAGTAAGTATGGCCTGCAATATGTACTGAAAGAGAAGAGGGATGCTTTCCGCAAAGAGGACATTATCATCATTCCGGACGCGGGCAACGAAGATGGTACCATGATTGAAGTGGCCGAAAAGTCCATTCTCTGGCTGAAGTTTAAGACCACCGGCAAGCAGTGCCATGCTTCGATGCCGTCCCAGGGAATCAATGCCCACCGCGCGGCGGCCCACCTAATTGTGAAATTGGACAGCCTCTACGAACTGTTCCCGCAAAGGGATGAAGTGTTTGATCCCCCCATTTCCACGTTTGAACCGACCAAAAAGGAAGCAAACGTTCCCAATGTAAATACCATTCCCGGGGAAGATGTTTTTTATCTGGACAGCCGCATTCTTCCGGGTGTCCCGGTAAGCGAGGTAGAGGCAAAGATTCGGGAGATGGTGGAGGAAATAGAAGAGCGTTTCCGGGTAAACATTGAGCTGGAATCGCCACAGAGAGAAGAGGCGGCGCCGCCCACACCAAACGACGCGCCGGTTGTAAAAGCGCTCATGGAAGCCGTGCGGGATGTGTACGGCCGTCAGGCAAAACCCATGGGGATTGGGGGTGGAACCGTGGCGGCATATGTCAGACGGGAAGGGCTGTACGCAGCCGTGTGGTCCACCATGGACGAAACGGCCCACCAGCCCAATGAATATGCCCGGCTGAGCAATATCCTGGGAGATGCCAAGGTCTTTGCACACGTGTTCCTGCAGAAGTAGCCGGCGGGCACGTTCTCAGCTTTTACTCTTTGCGAAAAGATGGCCATTAGGGGAAAGGCATGAATATCACCCATTTTTTCACCTACGCTGAACATTATCATGAAGGCGAGGTGATTTCCATTCAGATTTCCAGCACACTGGTCCAGGCCGGAAACCGGAATATCTTGATCGATACCGGATTTGTGGGTCATAAAGAGATCGTTTACATCCTCAATAAAATGGGACTTTCCGCCCTGGATATTCACTATGTCCTGAATACCCACATTCACCTGGATCATGTCGGCGGAAACCGTTTTTTCCGGCATGCATCGATTTACCTCAGTGAAGAGGAATATTTTTTCCAGCGCGATTTTATGCATGCGGTTTCCGAGAGTCCCACCGAGAAAATACAGGATGTGGTGAAGGAGTTCTATCCCGAATTCAACGACAAGCAGGCGGAACTGTATGCGCGGCTGGCTTTGGAAATGGCTGCACTCTGGGAAGACGATATTGTGGGCAATACAGAACAGATTCACTTTATTGAGGAAGAATGGCCCTTCGAGTTTATTGAGCCGGTCTCTTGTCCCGGGCATACCAAACAACACTACTGCTTTAAGATCCTGGCGCCCGGAAAGGACTTCCTGATCACCGGAGATGCGCTGCCAACGCGCCTGTCGTTTCGTCTATACAAACTGGATTTTCCATACTGCTATGATGCACGAGCCTATATTCAGAGCCAGAAGAAGATCGGTCAGTTTCAGGGGATTATCATTCCCGGTCATGACAAACCGTTTGATACAGAAACAGGAGAATACATCGAGAACTTTCATTCCGATGAGGCTGGCGGAAATGGCTATGACCAGGATTTGAATCTTACTTGAAAGATGCCTGCCTGTTTTTGGTTCTGTTGCCCGGACCGTTGGGTTTTTGGGATGAACGCCTCAATTATTGCTTCTGAAACGGACTGAAGAGGTAAATTTGGAACAGGTTTGAGGAGGTATTATGCGACGGATGGCGGTCCGTTTTTTTCTTCTGATTGCAGTATACGGTCTGGCCAGTTTGAGGGGCGGGAATGCAAATACATTGCCCGTGATTCCCACCCCTCAGGAATGGTCTGTTTCGAGTCAGACGGTGCGTTTTTCGGATCTAACGACCGTTTGGGTTTCTTCTGAAGCACAATCTCTTGGGCAACAATTTTCGGCGGAACTTCGTGAGTACCTTGGCAAGGAGCTTTCTGTGGAACTATTGTCCGGAACATTGCCGGCCCAGGGGATCATTCTGGCGCTGTTGCCAGCAGCGAGAAGTACCGGTGAATACCTGCATGTGAAAGGGCTTCTTTTTGCTCCGCAGATGGCTGAAGAGGGGTACGTTCTTTCCGCTGAATCCGGCCGTGTGGTTTTGGCGGGCCAAACGCTCAAAGGGCTGTTCTATGCAACCCGGACTCTAAAACAGCTGCTGATCTGGTACAGCAAATCTGGTGAAATGCCGGCATGCACGGTCCGTGACTGGCCTGATTTTAAGATCCGCGGCATTTCCGATGACATCAGCCGCGGACAGGTCTCCAAAATGGAGGATTTCAAGCGGATCATCCGCTTTCTTGCGGATCACAAAATGAACACGTATATGCCCTACCTGGAAGATCTTTTTTTCTTCAAAAAATATCCTTCCATTGGCAAAGGACGTGGCACGCTGACGCCGGAACAGTGGCGAGATCTGCAGGATTATGCGGAGAAATACTTTGTTGAAATTATTCCCATTTTTCAAACCCTGGGCCATTACGAGAATATCCTGAATCAGGCGGAATTTCTTCATCTCGCCGAGTTCCCGGGATCTGCTTCTCTGAATATTGGCAGTGAAAAAACGTATGGGTTTTTACAGGACCTTTTGGGTGAAATTGCTCCCGTTTTTCGCTCGAGCTATTTTCACATGGGTGCCGATGAATCCTGGGATGTAGGTGCTTGGGCCACGCGCCGTATGGCTGAGCGAATCGGAATTGCAAGCCTGCATGCCCGCCATTACCGCCGCGTTTACGAAATGCTCCGCAAGTACGGTAAGCGGGTTTTGATGTACGGCGACATCGTCCTGCAAAACCCAACCATTTTGAACGAAATCCCGAATGATATCATCATGGTGGACTGGCATTACGGGGTGCAGGATCATTACCCATCTGTCGAAGTATTTGCCCGGGCGGGGCAGCCGTACCTGGTTTCGCCGGGTGTACATGACTGGCGGAAAGTTTTTCCCAATTTGACGGCAGCTGTTGCAAATATCCGGCAGCTTCTGCGGGATGGGAAAAAGTTCGGTGCCCTTGGGGCCATTACTTCCAGCTGGGGCGACTATGGTGGTCCCAATTTTCGCCAGCTCAACGGCTACGGGTTTGCGTATGCGGCGGAGTGTTCCTGGAACGTGGAAGCTGGCGACCTGTTTGAATTTGAACAAAAGTTCTTCCCTCTGTATTATGGCTCTCCTGCGCCAGATCTGGCCAACGCATACCACCTGCTGAATGAGATGACCCGGGAGATGGAATGGATGAGCTTTTTTTATCATCCTTTTTACCCGCTTTGGGAGCCTGCCAGACGGGTGCTGCACCGGGCGCTCAAGCTTCAGCTCTATTCTGCCCAGGTTCTCCGTTTGCTGGATGCCGGCCGCCTCCGGGCTACCCGGCGAACGGATTTCTTGGACCTTTTGCGGTTCACCGCAAAGGTTTTCCAGTGGTATGGACATGTGCTGGATGTGAAAGTGCAGATGTGGCAGACGGACCGCTGGGAATTGGATGAGAAAGTGCGCAGGGCCCTCCTGCCAAAATACCGTGATGCCCTGCTCGAACTTGCCGGTCAGGTCCGTCAGCTGCGTGATGAATACCGCAGCCTGTGGTTGCGGTACAATCAGGAAGCGAACCTGCACAGGCTTCTGGCTTTGTATGACCGGCTGGCGGCCTATCTCGAAATAAAGGCAGAGGAAGTGG
>MTOL01000475.1 GCA_002011685.1 Deferribacteres bacterium JdFR-76 | reverse complement strand
CTTCCAGCGCTCCCGTTTGATTTCCATGAACAGGCTATCAACTTTTGCCATTGCCCGGGCTTCAGCGGCATAATCCCGGGTACCGATGGTGGTGGTCCCTTTAAACGCCATGTGTTCAAAAATATGAGCCAATCCGGTAATTCCCTTCACCTCATTGGCAGATCCAGCATCCACATAGGTATGAAACGAAACCACAGGCGCTTCGTGACGCTCCAGAATGATAAACTTCAGCCCGTTCTTCAGCGTAAATTCCGTTACCCTCTTTTCGAACTCCTCTAAGCTCTGTGCGCCCACAAGTGCCGGCAATAGCAGACCTGCAACCGCTACCATCAATACGGGAAGAAAAAAACGATGCCTGTGCATAAGCCCTCCAATCCTTTGGTTCTGTATTCACTGAATTATGATTGTAATCATTTTCGCCGCGTCGAACAAGAAAAAATGCATATCTGGAAAATACGGCCGTTTTTTTCATAAATAAACGTGATTTTTTTGAAATAGTTGCAATTTTTGTCTCATTTTATTTGAATTCTGAATAGATAATTCTCTTATCCGGTCCGCTTCAAACGTCAGATTCATTCTTTCGATCTGCAAACCAGCCATGCAATGTCCACCGCGAGCCTTCCCCTCTCCGGAACCGTCAAAACCGCGCCCATCGCAGGGCCTACAACCATGGCCCCCGTCAGTTATGATCTATACAACCCNCTGCCACGGCATGTTGTTACATTCACATTCTGCACAAAATAGGAAAGAATCAATTTTTCTCTAACAGACAAAATTTATGGATATTTACATCCGCAAAAGTTCCCAAAAAATCCTTGAATCGGCTGACAATTTTTGGTATTTTTTGAGCGATTATCCATAGAATTTAAGACACGAATGGGAAACTGAGGGAAGTGGCAGGGAAACATAGCTGTCGATTTATCAGGTACCAGACCGATATTCAGGTGGATTCTTCGGCCCCGCTATCTGAATGCTTTTTGAGCCTCACTCCTCTTCGCCAGACCGTCATCCTGACCGCACAGATTAAGAGAAAAAAGGGAGCGCGTTCATGTATGCAGTAATTATGGCAGGGGGTACGGGAACCCGTTTTTGGCCCAGAAGCCGTGAACGAAAACCCAAACAATTTCTGGCCATTTTTGGAAACAAAACCCTCATTCAGCTAACGGTAGACCGTATTCGTCCCATCATCCCCGACCAAAACATTCTCTTTGTTCTGAACCCGCAGCAAAAGCCGCTCCTTCTGGAACAGTTTCCACAGCTAACGGAAGAAAACATCATACTTGAACCCTTCGGGAAAAATACGGCTCCGGCCATCGGGCTAGCGGCGGTCCATTTGCTGGCCCGCGACGAAAATGCGGTGATGGTCGCCCTCCCTGCCGATCACATCATTTTGAAAGAACAGGTCTTCAGAAAAGCACTGCAGATCGGTGCAAAAATTGCCGGTGAACATGATGGGCTCATCACCATCGGCATCACACCTGACCGGCCAGCAACCGGTTACGGTTACATCCAGCACAACGAAAAAATCTACGAAGAGGACGGTATCCCCGTTCATAAAGTGAAAACCTTTGCGGAAAAGCCCAATTACGAAACCGCGGTCCGCTTTTTGAGAAGTGGCGACTTCCTGTGGAACAGCGGTATGTTCATTTGGCGGGCCTCTGTAATTCTGGACGAAATCCGCAAATACNTGCCAGAAATGTACACAGGCCTGATGCAGCTCCGAGAGGTGATTGGCACCGACCGGTATGCTGCGGAGCTGGAAACTTTCTACCGGCAAATCCGCAGCATTTCCATTGACTACGGTGTCATGGAAAAAGCGCAGAAAGTTTTTGTCATCAAATGCGATCTCGGCTGGAGCGATGTGGGTAGCTGGGACGAGGTGTACAAACTGTCCGACAAGGATAAACAGGGCAACGCCATTACAGGAAACGGCCTCGTTCTGAAATCGAAAAACTGCTACGTTTTTTCTGAAGACGATCTGGTCGCCCTTGTGGGCGTGGAAAATCTTATCGTTGTTAAATCAGACAATGCCATTCTGGTCTGCTCTCAGGAACATGCTCAGGACATCCGGGAACTGGTGGATTACCTGAAACGGAAAAACATGCAGGATTATCTGTAGGAGACGGAAAGGATGGCGGGCAAGCGGGTTTCTGCACGCAAAAAGCAGCAACTGCTTCAAGAGGTGGAAGAGCTGCTGGAACGGCTTTCCATTCCCCTCCGTTACGAAAAGGGCGATTTCAAAGGAGGGCTTTGCCGGTTCAACGACCGGTTCTGCTTCATTCTCAACAAAAAGTTGTCCGTAGATCAGAAACTTCAGATCCTGCAAAATGACCTGCGCCTGCTGAACCTGGACGATGTGTACATCCGGCCGGCGCTGCGGGAATTCCTGGAAATGGAATCCAAAAACTGAGGGATACGGGAAATGGATGTGCAAGAATTTTTGAGCTACTTCCGCGAAGAGTTTTTCATTCCGGAGCTGAAAGCCACCACAAAAGACGAAGTGCTGGAAGAGATGGTTCAGCATGTAGCCAGCAAATACCCGCTTAAAGATACTCGGCTGATTATCGACATGCTAAAGCGCCGGGAGCGTCTGGGCAGCACCGGCATTGGCCACGGAATCGCCATTCCCCACGGACGGACACTCTCGACGCCCTCCCTGTTGGTAGCGTTCGGGAAATCTCCCCGCGGCATTGAATATGACTCCATCGATAAAAAACCGGTTCACATGGTCTTTATGATCGTTGCCCCGCCCCAGGAAGAATCCAATGTTTATCTGCCTTTCCTCGGGAAACTTGTGGAAGTTTTGCAGGTTAAACATGTCCGGGATCAGCTGATGCAGGTTACGACGTTTCAGGAATTTATCGACACACTGGCAGGAGGATTTTGATGGACGATAAACAGCTTCGCTGTCTGGTAGCTCTGCAGGATGTGGACCACATGATCCGGGAACGTGCCAAAGAGAAAGAACTGGGCTTCGACGTGGAAGGCGTGGATGAATTGCAAAAGATGCGGGAAGAGATTGCCAAATCGATAGCCACCCCGTTGCTGCGGACTTACGAACGGCTCCGGCAGCGGTACGAACATGCCGTCGTCCCGGTAAAAAATGGCATCTGTTTGGGCTGTTTTGTCACCTTGCCTACGTCCATCGGCTCCAAAGGGAAAGAGAATATCACGGTCTACCGCTGTGAGAACTGCGGTCGAATTCTCTATTGGTTGGATTAAAGACCGCTCGAAGGAGAAGATTCTTGCTTGCTGGATCAGTGCCCTACGGCCGACGGAATTCCTGCTCATCGGATTTCTTTGTTTTCTCAATCTGATCCTTCTCCTTCACGGTCAATCCGTGCCGCACCGCTGGCTTTTTTTTGTCCTCCATTTACTCTGGATTGCCGGAATTTTTGCCCTTTTTTCTCCCTGGGCCGGCAACGGCCGATGGCAGGACCTTCTCCGGTTTTGGTATTTTGTCCCCATTACCATTTTCCTCTTCAAAGAACAGTACTTTCTCGTACGCTATATCCGCCCTTTTGACCTGGACGCACTGCTTATCCGTCTGGATTACGCACTTTTCGGAACACATCCAACGGTTTACCTGGAACGCTGGACCACCCCCTGGCTGACAGAATTGCTTCAGTGGGCCTACATTTCCTACTTTTTTCTTCCCATAATACTCGGACTGCGGATCTACCGGGAAAGAGACTGGGCAAAATTCCAACGCGCCGCTTTTGCCATCATCCTTTCGTACTGCGTTAGCCTGACGGGCTACATTCTCGTTCCGGCCCTGGGCCCCCGGTTTACCCTGATGCACCTTCAAACCGTTCCTCTTGGTGAGCTGTTCCTAGCAGAGGAAATACGTGATCTTCTCAATCATCTGGAGCAAATCCAGCGAGATGCGTTCCCTTCCGGGCACACCATGATTGCCCTGATCACTCTCTATTACATCCAGAAATTCTACCCACGAATGGCCCTCGTTCTCTTTCCGGTTGTAGGGGCTCTGGTCTTTTCTACCGTGTACTTGCGCTATCATTATGTTGTGGATGTTCTGGCAGGAATGATCCTCGCTGCGGGTATTGTGGCCCTGACAGAATGCTGGCTCGGCTCCCGGCTTCCGCACACAGCGGCACCTCGCCGGAAACGGATCTGGCAAACGGCCCTTTCACCCATTCAGAA
>MTOL01000228.1 GCA_002011685.1 Deferribacteres bacterium JdFR-76 | reverse complement strand
GTCAAACCGTGGAATCTTGCTGCCCATCTTTTCAATCCGGATCGCGCCATCGACGGACCACCNCCGCAAACCCTCCAGCGCTGGGATGCTCTGAATACGCGGCGGCGCGTTGTCGGGATTGCCGGGGTAGATGCTCATGCCCGTGGCATCTGGCCGCTGCAGGTATTCCCGTATGAATTTCTTTTCCGCCGAATGGCAACCTACATCTTGCTCAAAGAACCGTTGTCTGAAGATGGGCAGAAGGCGGGACGGCAGCTTATGGAGGCCATCCGCCAGGGACATGCGTATTTTGCCTACGAGGCCGGGGCCAGCGCAAGGGGGTTCCGGTTTTGGGTCCAATGCAATGGAAAACAGCTTCTTCCCGGAGACCGGATGCGTTTTGCTGGGCCCGCTCGTCTGTATGTGGAACTGCCGAAGCGGGCCGATTTTGAAATTGTCCATAATGGCCGGACACTGTTCCGGGCCAACGGCAAGAGATGGAATATGGAACTGATTAGACCGGGAGTGTACCGGGTAGTAGCTTACAGGCAGGCCAAACCCTGGATCTATTCCAATCCGGTTGTTCTGGAGGATCCGCTGGTATGAAGAAAAGGTACCTTGGGCTGGTTTTTGTTCTGCTCCCCGCGGTGCTGCTGGCGGCCGGTAAGGATGTGGAAGTGGAGATTCGGGGCGATTTTATCCGAACATCGAGCCTTCCCGCTCGGGAAGTCCGTGGTATTGTGTTTGTGCCGGTGGCGGAGCTCGCTGACCTTCTTGAAGCGCCCACCTATTACAACAGCCTGGCCCAGAAACTTGTTATTGTGCTGGGCAATCACCGGGTGAAGGTGACCGCCCTGAATTCATTTGTTATGGTGGACGATAAGGTGTTTCAGCTTCCGCTGGCTACTGAATTTGATGACCGGGGCATCTGGGTTCCCATCGATTATTTTCTGGAAGTAATCCGCGGTTTTACGCCGGCACCGCTTTCCTATGACCGGGCCCGCCGCAAACTGATTCTGCATGTGGAAGACATGAATATCCTCGGCGTCACGGCCGAAGAGAAAATCAACGGTGTGCTGCTGCGTATCCAGACCCTGCGGAAGTTCGATCCGTCCAACCTGGCGGTGCGCATCAGCCAGGGGTGGCTGTATGTGGATATCTACGGCGGACGCCTGGATACCACGCGGATTTATTTTTCCGGCTCCAACCGATTGCTCCGCAAAATGGTACCAATTCAGTTTTCAGAGTCTGCCCAGCTGTCATTCCGGCTGGCAAAGGAAATTCGCCGGGAAGATATCACCCTTTCGGCCGTGGAAAGCGAAATACTGGTTTCCATCCGGACCAAGACCGATCTGCCCAAAGATGTGCTGGTTGATCTGGAAAAGGAGCGCCGGAAGTGGCTGATCGATACCATCATCCTTGATCCCGGACATGGCGGGAAGGATCCTGGAACCATTGGCTATGGCGGGCTGAAAGAGAAAGACATCGTTCTCGACGTGGCCAAACGGCTGAAAAAGCTGCTGGAGAAACGTCTGGGCGTAAAAGTCCTGATGACACGCGAGTCGGATCGGTTTGTTGGATTGCGGCAGCGTTCCGCGTTTGCCAACAAGCATAAAGGAAAGCTATTTATCAGCATCCATGCCAATTCCAACCGCAACCGGCGGGCCTACGGGGTGGAAACGTACTGTTTGGGAACGGCCCGCACAGAAGAAGACCGGCAGATTGCCGAGCTGGAAAACTCTGTGATCCGCTACGAGGATTCGTGGGCCGAATATGGGGATCTGAGCAACGAAAATTACATCTTGCTATCACTGGCACAGAATTCTTTCAATAAAGAGAGTCAGGAACTGGCGGCCTTTATTCAGCGCTCCATTGCCAGGCGACTTGGAACGCGAAGCCGGGGCATCAAACAGGCGGGTTTTATGGTGCTGGTTGGTACAGCCATGCCCAAAGTTCTGGTGGAAATTGGCTTTATCTCCAATCCGCGCGAGGCGAAACGTCTCCGTTCGCGGGCTTACCGCCAGAAAATTGCCGAAGCGATTTACCGGGGGATCAAAGAGTTCAAAGAACGGTCCGAACGGATCGTTCTGGGTTCCTTGCGGGAATGACGGTGCTCAATTTTGAGGCATTTCCAGCGGCGGCCCATCCATTCTCCCACTCTCCAGGAACTGTTTTTGCGTCAACCGGTTTGCTAAACGAAAGGGTCTGTCCTCTGCTTCAGAGATTCGAGGCGGTTGTCTTTTTGCCGGAAAGGTATTTCTGCAAGCGGTCGATCAGTTCAACCTGAGCCGGATTGATCTTCTTTTTTGCTTCCTGCACGTCGAAAAATTCAGCCCGGTCCACTTCCGGAAAACGGCGGATTTGCCCGCTCCGGGGAGGCCATTCCAGTTCAAATTCGCTGGAGCGCAACGGCCGGGAGGAATCCCAGTCGCCCACAAAAGCCCAGGCCGACACAACCTTGCCTCCTTTCTGTTTGATTTCCCCCAGGGGGATGAACGGACCTTCCGGTTTTAGTCCGGTTTCCTCTTCAAATTCACGGCAGGCTGTGTCAAGGGGGTCTTCGCCCGGCTCAATTTCGCCTTTTGGAATGCTCCAGACACCTTCATCTTTCTTGCGGAAGAAAGGGCCGCCGGGATGCACAAGAAAAACTTCCAGCTGGCCCTGGCGGATCCGGTACATCAGCAGCCCGGCGCTGTGTTTTTTGGCCATGTTTGCACTCCTCTGTGCCGGTCCGGAATCCCACGGTCCTCCTTGCTAATTTTCAACAATATATTTTCGCTTTGAGCAAAAGGCAAGGCGGGAGACCCCAATTGTACCGCCTTTTGAGCAACTGGAGCCGGAACGGTGAAGGCACAGCGGCGTACATGCGGAATTTCCGCAGGTGAATTCGCTTGCTTGCTGAAACGTTTTCCCTTATTTTCTAATGGAAATGAAGGTGAACCAAAAATGGGAGGGAACCTTTGAACAACCGTCCGCCCAAACTGAAAAACAAGGTCGATAAAAAGGTCGGCTTTTCGCTTTGGTATCTGATTACGGCCCTGATCCTTCTGTATGTGTTCCAGTCGTTTTTCATGAAAAAACGCACCATCGAGATCCCGTACAGCCAGTTCAAACAACTGCTGTACAACAATAAAGTTACGGAATGCACCATTTCGCCGGACCGGATTTACGGCGTCCTGGCCGTAGACGATTCGCTTCTGGAGCAGCTTAAGAAATCCGTTCCAACAGAACAATTAAGNTTTCCTGAACTGCGGACGAGCACCCGCGAAGCCCGCCAGACGGTGGAAACCAACAAAATCCGTTTCGAAACCATCCGCGTGGAAGATCCTGACCTGGTGAAAGAGCTGCAGGAACATCAGGTGGAATTCAAAGGTGTGGTGGATACCGGCTGGTGGAAGAATATCCTGTTTGGGTGGATTTTGCCCATTGTTATACTTGTAGCGATTTGGGGGGTTGCCTTCCGGCGCATGGGAGCCTCCAGCGGACTTATGTCCATCGGTAAAAGCAAGGCGAAAATTTATGTAGAAGGCGAGGTAAAAACCACCTTCAAGGATGTTGCGGGGATAGATGAAGCGGTAGAAGAAGTCAAAGAAATCGTTGAGTTTTTAAAGAACCCTCAGAAGTTCCGTCGGCTGGGTGGGCGGATTCCCAAAGGTGTGCTGCTGGTCGGCCCGCCGGGAACGGGCAAAACGCTTCTGGCACGTGCGGTTGCGGGAGAAGCGGGCGTGCCTTTTTTGAGCATGTCCGGGTCTGATTTTGTGGAGATGTTTGTGGGGGTGGGAGCCGCCCGGGTGCGCGATCTGTTCAAGCAGGCCAACGAACTGGCACCGTGCATTATTTTCATCGATGAGCTGGATGCTCTGGGCAAAGCAAGGGGAATTTCTCCATGGACCAGCGGCCACGATGAGAGGGAACAAACCCTTAACCAGCTTCTGGCGGAAATGGACGGATTTGATCCGAACAGCGGCGTTATCATCATGGGGGCCACCAATCGGCCGGAAATTCTGGATCTGGCCCTCCTGCGCCCGGGGCGTTTCGACCGCCAGATTGTAGTGGATCGACCCGACATCAACGGCCGTGAAGCCATTTTGAAGGTTCACGCCCGCAAAGTGAAGCTGGACAAAAACGTGGATCTGCGGGTTATTGCGGCCCGCACACCAGGATTTGTGGGCGCCGATCTGGCCAATGTCATCAATGAAGCAGC
>MTOL01000229.1 GCA_002011685.1 Deferribacteres bacterium JdFR-76 | reverse complement strand
AAGGCCTCGCTAAAAGGCACCACCTGCTGGCCATCTGTCAGTGTTTCTTCAAGTTCCAAATGCTGGAAATAGCGGGAGAGTACGGGCCCGCCGAAAAAACTGGCTCTCCAAAGATCTACACGCAAAAGCAAGCCACTGCTCGCAAAATAAGCCCGGTACTGATAGTCTTGTGTCCGGGTCCATTCCAGATCGCCAATCGTATGAGGAAACGAATTTTGCCCCCGGTAGTTGAGCCGCTTTCCCCACAAAAAGAATGAAAATCCCAGCCAGTTATTTCGCAGGGGAAAAGGCCCCAGGACAAGGCCAGCATCAACAGGGTAGCGCGGCTTCAGCGTAAGCGTGCCGGAATTGCGCTCAAGGCGAACCGGGCCAAATTGCATTCCCCCAATCAGGATCAGGCCCTCAAAAGGAGCTACGGCCATATCCAGAACCGGGACTTTCCCCCGCAAGTCAAAATCGCCCAACTGATCTTCAAACCTCAGATAAAGGCCTCCGGCAGAAACCATCCACCGCTCGCTGGCACAATCCCAAATAGCAGGCGAGAATCGCTGTGCCAGCAAACCGGACGGTATAAGGATCAGGAACAAAACAGAACCTATTTTCTTCCGCCAGTTCATAGGTCTACCTCAGCCGCAAACGGATGGAAGGTGTAGAAAGTACTGCATTGCCATTGTCACTTGTAATCTTGATTGTCACCCGGGTTGATGTTTCTCGGGCATTGGGATCCGTCGGATCCAGATCATTGGTCAGGTACAGGTCGTACACTGTCTGGCCTGGATCACTGGTCACAAAGCTGGTCCACGATAGCGACCCTGCGCTGGACTCCGCAGAAATGGTAGACCCTGCTACGATAGGATTTCCATTGACATCATACACTTCGATCTGAATATGTACAGATTCACCCGGAGCTATGCTGGTGTCCGAAACGGTGGCAGTAAAATGGGCGATGGGACCGGAGAAGACCAGATTGGTTACGGCCCAAACCGCCGCCTTATTGCCACTGGAATCCACCCCTTCTGTCCAGGCCAGAATGCGGACAATCCCATCGTTTTCTCCGTAATTCCCCTGCGAATTCAGTACCTTTCCGCCCTCAAAATCGGGAATGGGCCCGGGAATGATTGCTGTCGGCAAACGAAAGTTGGGATGGTTGGCATTCGGGTCGTAAAAAGTGTGGTAATAACGGTAAATGGTCGGATAAGGCTGACCGGTGTGAATAGTGACTTTTGCCACGCCTTCTTCATTGGTATATCCTGTATGTGTGGAAATCACGCCGCCCGTAGTGGTAAAATACACGGCCGTTCCCGGTGGAACTGGATTGTTGTATTTGTCTCCTACCACGGCCACTACCGTAGCTGTGTTGTTTACAATGTTCCATCCCAAAATGTTCAGCGGATTGGTGCCAACCGTAAGGTGACTGGTAGTAGGATCGTTGACGTCCTCAATATAGGGCGGACCCGCAAAAATCATAATTTCGGTAGAAATCGCCCGGATGGCCGGAACCACAGGCTGACCGCTGGCATCCACAACCTCGGCCTGAATCCGTACAGGTCCCGAACGGATTCCGCTTAGCAAGGAAACTTCGGCTTTGCCATTCACCGTGGGAACGGGATCCGTCGAGCTCAGGGTCTCGCCTCCTCCGGGAGAAGAATAAATGGAAAATTTTACTAGAGTACCATCCTGTACGGTGTTATTTTTGGCATCCCGCACTTCAGCAATGACGCGTACAGACTGATTTCTGCCAGAATCTTTAACCCCCAAACTCTTTGGATCAAAACTCAGCAGCAGGGTAGCGGGCGGACCGGGGAGCAGAGAAAGGGTTATCTCATCGCTCAGCTCACCGGCGCGGGCCGTGATAACCGCCACACCGGTTTTGTCGCTGGAGAACTGAGCAACTGCAACACCGTTACGGGTTACCGCCTCGGGGGTGATATTGCCAACAGATGCTTCAAACTGAACGGTGAATCCATCCTGTACAGGATTCCCCGAAATGTCCTCCACCCGCGCATAAATCCGGGTAGTGGTGATACCATCAGCAGGAAGGGCTGTGGTATCGGCGGTCAGCACCAGCACGGCAGGCTCGCCGACCGTGTATATGACCGTTACTGTATCCCGCAAACCGCCCACACTCACCTCTACCTGCGTGGTATCAGGTCGGTTGCCGGAAATGAGCTCGTTGACGGCCACACCGTTCTGGGTAAGCTTTCGTGATTCAATGGTTCCCGATCCCTCAATGATGGTAAAGGCCACCGGCGTCCCATCGGGCACCGGATTGTTGGACTGGTCTGTAACATAGGCTCGGATTTCCGCTTTGCTCTGGTGATCGGCTGGGAGCACTTTTGGATTCACGGTAACCTGGAGGTAGGCCGGTTGGGATTCCAGAAAATCAACGGTCACGGTGTCGCGCAGCCCGGCCCCATAATAGGCTACCACGTGGGCCGTCCCGGTCCGGGTTCCGCTGGTCAGCATCACATCGGCCCGCCCTTCTTCGTTGGTAAAGGCCCGGTATGGAATGGTTCCCAGATCTGTGGCAAAGATAATTGGGCGGTTAGGGATCGCAACTTTCGATGTGGTCTCTTTGAGAACGGCGGTAATTTTGGCCTGGCTGCTGCCATCGGCTATGAGATATGTGGGATTGGCCGTCAGCTGAAATTCTATTCCCCGGATGAGGATCTGCCCTTGACGCACCATGCCAAGGGCGGTGCAGCGGAGGGTAGCAAGGGAATCCTGGCGGGAAGGATATGCCAGGAACATGTTGGTCACGACGCCGGTGGAATCTGTAAACAGTCTGGGATGGCGGAACCGCCCTGCATCCGATTCAAACCGCACCGCCACCCCACCAATGCCACTCCCGTCACTGTTCCTCAGAAAAACCCGCACCACGGCGCTGTCAATCCCATCTCCCAGGATGGATGTCCGCCGAATTTCCAATAACAGATTTTGCGTCATGATGGAATCAACACGGACCGTAACGGTCCGGGAATATTTGCTACCATAGGATGCAGTAATGGTGGCCGTTCCGGGTTTGGAACCGGGAAGAAATGTGGCCTCCGCAATGCCATCGCTATCAGTGGTATCGGCAGGCGTAATAGATCCCAGATCGGTAGCAAACTGCACAACGCGCCCGGCAACTGGCTGGTTCAGAGCATCCGCCAGTCGTGCCCAGATTCGCACCGCTTCTCCATTGATTACCGTCTCTGAGGCGCTGGCACGCAGCTCGGCAATGACCACAACCTCTTTCTCAGAGGTTTTCCTTAGATCGGATTGCTCGAAAAATCGCTGGAACAGGTTGTCAGCCCCAGAACTTCTGCCAGTAGAACACCGGATAGGAGCAGGATGAACCATTTTTCTCTTTTCCGCATACGGTTCCCCAATCCTTGGATTTTCCTACTATTCATTATCGGCGTCCAGCCCAAAATCGTATAGCGCAATTCTTCCCTGCAACAGCACACGGAACAGGCTGCGGAGCAACCTTCCGCGGTTTCAAAAGACACCCAGGTGAAAAAATATCCCTCCCCTGAAGCAATGGGCGCACCAGACCGAAATTTAAGCCTGGAGCTTCACTTCCTGCCTTAACGGACCACCATTAGCTTTTGGCGAACAACTCTGTTCTGAACGGTAAGCACCAGAAAATACACGCCGGAAGGTATCCGGGCCCCTTNTGCATCTGTTAGGTTCCACTGGATTGTATGCGTCCCCGGTTCCGCCTGCTGCATGGATTGCAGGGTAGCCACATGGCGGCCCAGCAGATCAAATACCTCAGCAGAAAAGGGCGCCGCATCCCGCAGCTCAAAGGTGATAGCCAGCTGATCTTTGGCTGGATTCGGAAAAACGGCCTTCACAAGGAACGGTTCGGATGGAAGATTTCCATATTCAACCGCCAGCACCCGGGACCACGTAACGGTGCCATCCAGATCGATTTGTTCCAGCTGATAATAATTGGTCCCCGGAAGCGGATCGGGATCACGGAATCTGTAGACCTGCCTCTTTGTGGATGTCCCCTTTCCCGGAACAAAACCGATCCGCTCCCGATCTTTCATGGTCGGGAAAGCAGAACGCCATACAGCAAACCCGTAATTGTTTGTTTCCGATTCCGTAATCCATTCCAGCCAGCCGTCGGCAAACCGGAACGCACTCAGTTCCACAGGCAGGGCATATTGGGTTTCAATTGCTCCCACATCCGGAGCGAATCCC
>MTOL01000087.1 GCA_002011685.1 Deferribacteres bacterium JdFR-76 | reverse complement strand
CCGGCACAATACCCAGAATCGGTTTTCCCGATGCAAGATATTCAAACACTTTACCCGTTACCATCCCCGGAGCGGAATCTTCAGCCAGCAAGAAAAGGAGTGCCCCTGCACCCTTGAGGTAAGCTATGCTCTGCCGGTGAGGAACGTAATCCACAAATTCCACATACGGTACCAGCTGGTGAGGAATATTGGGCAAACCGATAACATGTCTCCCAACAAACACGAACTCCATACGGCCCCGCCATTCTGGCTGCTCCTTCCAGAAATCCAGAACCGCCTGAAAAAAGGATTGCAAATCCCAGCGCTCGTTTAGATTCCCGGTGTAGACGAATGTAAAACGGTCGAATGAAACCGGAGATACGTCCGCGAAATCGTCCGGGTCAAAGCCGTTGTAAATCACGTGAACAGCGCTATTTTGAGGGCCGAAGGGCCGGATAGCGTCTGCGATTGGCTGGGAGACCGTAATGATCCTCTGGGCTCTTTGGGCAATTCTGGTCATGGCAGATTGATAAGCTTTCCGGTGGCGTGCCGGCAAGGCATCAATCCGGTCTCCGTAGGACCAGTAATCACGGAAATCCGCGATCCACGGCAGGTGAATTTTCTCTGCGAGGAAATGAGCAGAGATGGGCGGAGATGTGGAAAAAACGGCATCAAAATGTTCCCGAGCGAGCAACCGGCGGATCTGCCACCAAGCAAACGGCAGCCAGAGGATTTTGGAATCTGGCACAAAAACTCTGGCCTGCCACCGGGCGAAGGACCGAACCTGCGGAGCAACAAACGCCTGATCCGTGCGGCGCTTCCGCCGTTCTCCCAAAAGTTTGCTCAAAAGGTGCGCCATCCGCGCCGGGTCCAGAGAACCGGTGCGGAATACGGGCACATGCTGAATTTCGTGGAGAAGCGTTTCATCGTACGCGTAATACCGGATAGGTTTAACGGTCACCACATAGGGCATCCACCCAAATTCGGGCAGATAGCGGGCGAATTTGGCCGCCCGCTGAACCCCTCCCATACCCAGCGGCGGAAAATAATAACTAATAAAAAGGAGCTTTTTCACGCCATCCTGTACGCCGACTTGTTTAAAACTTTATTCCTTCGTAACGGCGAAGCAGATCCTCGTGGGTTTCAGCTCTCCGGATCAGACGCACCTGCCCATCCGAAATCAGATATTCCGCAGGACGCAACCTTCCGTTATAATTCGAACCCAGTACACTGGCATAGGCCCCGGCTGAAAACACGGCGAGGATCTCCCCTTCCTGAACTACAGGAAACGGACGCTCCAGGGCCAGAAAATCAGAACTTTCGCAGACAGGCCCCACGATGTCCACAATTTCCCGCTCCGATCGTTCAGGGTCCACCACCGGTAAAATACGGTGATAAGCCTGGTAAAGGCAAGGGCGAATCAGATCGTTCATCCCCGCATCCACAATCAAAAATGTCCGGGAACCGGTACGTTTGACATACTCAACCCGCGTTACCAGAATCCCTGAATTGGCAATGAGGGCCCGCCCCGGTTCAAAAAATAGCTGAACATTTAAATCCCTCAGGTGCGATACAATTTCTTCAATATAGTCCTCTGGTGTAACCACATTTTCCATTTCTCTTTCTGGCGGTGGCCAGGGCAGCACGCCATGATAATCGACTCCCAATCCGCCTCCCACATCCACGGATTGAACAATCCCCCCCTGCCGGCGGATCTCCTGCACAAACTGACGGACCCATTGCCCGCAGAGACGGAAAGGTTCCAGTGATGTAATTTGCGATCCAATATGGACATGGACTCCATGAGCTTCCACAAAAGACATTCCCCGCGATTGCCGGTAAAGATTCAACACGGTGCCGGGATCCATCCCGAACTTGTTCTTTTTCAGGCCGGTGGAAATGTAAGGATGGCTCTTTGGATCGATGTCAGGGTTCACGCGAAAATGGACAGGAACTTTTACTCCCAGCCGCTTTCCCAGCTGATTTAGCCGGTAAAACTCCGCGGGCGATTCCACGTTAAACGCCAGAATTTGCTCCCGCAAAGCCATCTCCATTTCAACCTCTTTTTTTCCAACGCCGGCAAACAGGATATCCTTCCCGGGAATGCCCGCCTTCCTCGCAAGAAACAGCTCCCCGCCCGAAACAATATCAGCACCGAACCCTGATGCCGCAAACAGACGCAAAAGATGCAGATTATCATTGGCTTTCACCGCGTAAAAAACGCGAGCTGGTAATCCTCCCAGCGCCATTTTCCACCGCCGGATCTGCCCCAGAATGGCAGCCTGGCTATAAAGAAAAAACGGCGTATCCACTTTTTCTGCCAGACTGCGTACGGATACGCCATCAACGGTCAGTTCTCCATCGCTATAACGAATTGGAAACTGTTTCGTCACCTGAAAGGCCCTCCTTTCATTTCCGACGGACATGTCTGCACAAAACCCAGCAGGACAGCCCTGACCGCCACTGCACGGACAAAATTTGTTAAGTAGACAAATTTACCCATCTCAAAAAAGAAATCAACCCAAAAATGCCTGTTTTCTGCCGATGTATCAGTAAACCCTATCTTTGAACAGATCCAGTATGTTTTTTATTTCGAGAACACCTTTGTACTTAAACGGCTCTCCATAGGCTTTCCCAATTAAATGCCCAAAATAGGCAGATCGGTTCATCAAGTATTCCCAAAATTGCGGGCTGGAAATAAAGGTCTCTTCCTCATCATTGCGGTGGTAACTTTTATTATGAACCTGGCTTTTGTAAGCTAGGATTGCTTGCTTCTTCTCTTCGATGACATCCGAGATATCCACCACAAAATCCGGCTCAAATGGCCAGGCACACATGTAATAAATCAATGCCGCCGGCCGGAACGGTTCCTGCCCCGTTTCAATTCTCTTCAACCCAGCCAAAAACGCGGCCTCCTGCACAATTTTGGATGCATTGCCATGATCCGGATGCCGATCCTCCCAGTAGGGCAAAAACACAACGGAAGGCCGGTATTCGCGAACCACCTTTATGACAGCCATTTTGGCCTCCTCAGTGGGTGATAGCCACCCATCCCGCAGATCCAACATACGGTAAGCGCGTGCGCCAATGATCTCCGCAGCGCGCTGGAATTCCTGGGCCCTCAGTTCCGGTGTTCCCCTTGTCCCCATTTCCCCGTGAGTGAGCGCCACGATTCCGACGGAGGCTCCTTGCCGGACAGATTTTATGAGGGTCCCGGCACAGGCCAATTCCACATCATCGGGATGGGCACCAAATGCAAGAATATCGAGCTTCATCTATCTTTCCTCCTTTATTTCTCCTCTTCCTTTTCAGAAAGGAAAATTACCTGATGGGCAAACTGGAAGATATCCAGCCTGGAAAAAAGACGTTCGATAAACGGGTCTCCCAGACGAACGTAATATGGCAGAAAGCTGTACACCCGTTCCTGCAGCCGGTTTTCTGGAAAAAGTAACCCGATAACCCGGCCGATCTGCCTGCGGAGATCCTCATCTTTCCGCTTCATGGATTGGATTAGTTTTTTTTCGAGGAAATCGAATTGGCTTAATATGCGGTTGCGCGCTACTTCAGCACTTCGTCCGAGGTTGGGATCGAACGCAGCAAGGACCTGATTCATCTGAGCTACGGTTTTCTCAACCTCCTGCTTCGACCGGGAGATCGCCTGCAAAAGCGAATCGGGAATTTCGGCGCGCACCATTTCCGTTAATAGGCCGCCCTTCTTCTGAAAAAGTTCGCGGATCGGCAGGCGATACTTCTTCAGAATCCGTTCGAGCCCGGGATCCACCAGCGTGGCACTGGCCCTTGGAAACAAGATGGGCATGGGAATCCCCGCATCCCCGTATGCCAGCGGCAGCTGAGCAAAATACGCCAGCTCAGATGGACCCAGAACCACTGCAGCAGTTGGAAATAGAAAATCCTGGAACAAAGGCCGAAGAAGGACATTTGGGCTCAGTCGCTCTGGATGTTCCTCAAGTTCTTGCAGGAAGGATGCCCTTGAGAAACTCCTACCGGATGGCTTCAGCCGGAAAGTGTGATCATTAACCAAAACGGTTTCGCGGGATGGTGTGTGGTAGAAAAAAGTCAATACTTTCTGTTGCGCCCGCACCGCAGCATTATAGCCGTGCTCTTCCAGTACGCGGGTTTGTTTTTTCACGGCGGCAGAAACAGGACTTCCCCTTTCCGCTTCCCACCGGAAAAGACGGCGGGCCAGCCGTTTCAGACGGGGG
>MTOL01000446.1 GCA_002011685.1 Deferribacteres bacterium JdFR-76 | reverse complement strand
AGAAAGTACTATCCACCTTCCAGCAGCCACGATGCCGAAATCTCCAGCATCGTAAGCTATATTCTTTCCGGGGATAATGAACCCATTTCCCGGCCGTCGTTCCGCTACCGCGACAGCCGGAGTTATTCGGTCAATGCCTACGCAAAAGGCTCCTATTTTTATGAAATGTTGCGCTATGTGGTGGGAGAGGAGACGTTCAGCAAAATTGTGAAAACTTATTTTGAGCGCTGGAAATTCAAGCATGTAAATGAGGAACGTTTCAAAGCCGTTTGTGAAGAAGTTTCCGGAGTGGATCTGAGCTGGTTCTTTGATCAGTGGCTGCACGGGACGCCGGTTGTGGATTACGCCCTCGGTGGCATAAAAAAGAGCCGCAAAGGGAAAAATCGGCACCGGACTCTGGTAGAAGTGGTCCGGAAGGGGGACGGCATCATGCCGGTGGAATTGGCTGCTATTACGGCCAGTGGCGATACGCTGTTCAGGCGCGTAGATGGCCGAGCACGGCGCACGCATGTGGAATGGATCACCGATGAACCCATTCGGAAAGTGCTGCTGGATCCGGATGACCGGATTCTCGATGTGAACCGGATGAACAATGGTGGACTGCAGATCCGGTTTGTGCCGGAGCTGACAACCATGCCGTATACACTGCGCAACGCCTATGTGGTCCGCTGGCGACCTGCTGCCTGGTACAACTATCCGGACGGCGCCAATGTAGGGATGTGGTTTCGGGGTTCGTATATGGGCCGCTGGCGTCGGGTGCAGGTCGGCGTTTATTATGGCTTGCGTTCCGGAGCGGTGGATTACGAACTGATCTTTTCCGAGCCGCTGCCTGGAATTGGGAAACAGGGCAGGTGGGGCATCCGTTTTGCACAGCTGGATGGCCGGCGTTTGGGGGAGCTGGCTTGGACCTTCACCCTTGCGCGGAGCACTGTTCTTCCTCCGCAATTCCGCTTCCGTCTGGGGTTTCAGGCGGCCGAACTGCTGGACGACCGCCATACGACCCTCCGGCAAGAGATCTTCGACCAAGATGCTCGGGGACAGAAACGCACCGTATATGTACCAACCTGGTCTCCAGGAAAAGTTACGCGGCTGGTGCTGGATTTTCGAGTGAATCCGCGGGGGATGACATGGCAGAGTGAGTGGGAACTGAAGTTCCAGTGGAATTCCCGTCAGCTAGGCGGGGATTATGATTTCTACCGCATCCAGGCCAGGGCCGTATTCCGCAAGAATCTGCTTGGGCTGGGTTGGAAGATCCGTACGTTTGGCGCAGTGCTTCCGGAGGATAAAGAAGTCCCGCTGCAGGATCTGGTTTACGCCTACGGTGCGTCTCCCTTTGAGGCGTACAGCGATCATTTTGCCCGAAGCCGTGATGCACTGCCCGATTGGTTGAATTACCATGTGCCGGGAGGTGGAAATCTCCGCGGCTATTTTGATCATTTTGCTGGATACCGCAAGTTGATTGCCATGAATGTAGAGCTGCAGAAATCCCTTCGGTTCGGGTTCCGGAAGCCCATCAGCGAGATCCAGCTGGCCCTGTTTGGGGATGCTGGGCATGTGTGGCTGCCAGACCGNCCGGGCCGCACCAACCGGCTTGGAGATCTCGGCTTTGGCATCCGTGTGATCCGTTCCGGATTCTTTCTGCCGTTCACGATCCGGGTAGACTTTCCTGTGTACGTTACCGATCCACCTGCGGGCCAGGACCGGCTGCATTTCCGCTGGATTCTAGCTCTGTCCAGAGCATTTTAAATCCAGTGGCCCAGAAAGGGGCAATGACGGCTGCTGACCCGAGGGCCGGTCCGGAGAAAAACATGAACTGCGGAAAGGGACCGAACAGCTTGCCTTGATTCTTTGATCCGGTTTGCGTAGATTTTTTATTGCTCGAAAGAAGGGAGGGTCTTTCAAATAAAGCTGCAGAACCGGGACGTTATACGGTGCTGATCCCGGTGAAGGTACACATTTGCAGAAAGATTTGTAAAGAGAAAAGCAACACGCGGCGGTTATCCGTTTACAACCCGGCAAAGAGAAGAATCGCAAGGAAAAGTCCGGATTCGAACCGCGTGAGAAAAAAAGAATGGTTCCCACCGCAAAAACGGTGAAAAGAAACAAAGAACAAAAGCGAGGATAAGCGTTATGAGCAAAGGTGAAACGGTTTATGACGTTGCCATTATCGGTGCAGGGCCAGTGGGACTGTATGCTACCTATTACGCAGGGCTCCGGGATATGCGGGCTGTGGTGCTGGAAAGCCTGCCGCAGGTGGGTGGCCAGCTAATGGCCCTTTATCCCAAAAAGATGATTTACGATGTGGCCGGATATCCGCAAATCCGCGCCGAAGATCTGGTAAAGAATTTGGAAAAGCAGGCAAAGCAGTATCGTCCGGACATTTTTACAGAGGAGAAGGTGGTGGATTTGCGGGTGCTGGGAGACCGGGATTTTGAACTCTGTACGGAGAAGGGGCGCACTGTCCGTTCCAGATCCGTAGTGATCTGTGCCGGTGTAGGGGCGTTCATGCCGCGAAAGCTGGATATCCGCGATGCCGATAAGCTGGAAGAGCGGGGATTGCACTACATCATCCGTGATCCGGAGCGTTTCCGGGGAAAACGGCTGCTGATTATTGGCGGAGGCGACTCAGCACTGGACTGGTCCCTAACGCTGCAGGATCTTGCTGCCAGCATTACCCACATCCACATGCTGAAGCAGTTTCAGGCACATGAGGACAGCGTGGCTAGACTCTTCCGTTCAGAAAAGATCGAAGTCCTGATTCACCACCAGCTGAAGGAAATCCATGGAGCGGATCAGGTGGAAGCGGCTACTATTTTCAACAACGTTGATGGTTCCGAAAAAACGATTCCGGTGGACCATATCCTCTGTTTTATCGGCTACATCACCAATTTGGGGCCCATTAAGGATTGGGGGCTGGAGCTGGTTGGAAACGCCATCCGGGTAAACGAGAAAATGGAAACAAACATCCCGGGCGTCTTTGCTGCCGGTGACATTGTGTGGCATCCGGCAAAAATCAAGCTGATTACCACTGGATTTGCTGACGCTGCTACGGCCATCAATAATGCCAAACATTATGTAGAACCGAAGGCGCGTGTTTTTCCAGGGCATTCGTCCCATACCGTTCCCAAGAAGCAGAAAGAGATGGCCCGGGACCAGGACGCGTAGCCCATTCGGGGGCGGTANGTTTTTAGGATGAGTCCGGGAATGGCGGTTTCACCCTGAAAGTGGCCCGGAACCAGGCAAACGGCANAAGGAGGAGAGAGATCTTTGAATGGAAAAACGGAGAAATCGGGACTATGTCGAAATTTTGTACGGCGGTGAACTGCATGGATGGCCGGGTTCAGATTCCCGTCATCCGCTATCTGCAGGAGCGGTTTGGGGCGGAATATGTGGATACCATTACGGAACCGGGACCCAACCGCATTCTGGCGGAAGCGGACGATAGCGAGATGGTTCAATCCATTCTTCGGCGTGTCCACATATCCGTGGAAAAGCACGCTTCCTTGGGGATTGCCGTTGTGGGGCATTACGACTGCGCCGGAAATCCTGCACCGGAAGAGGTTCAAAAGATGCACCTCCAGAAGGCTGTGGAACGGCTACGCAAGCATTTTGCACAGCCTGTAATTGGGCTGTGGGTGGATGCCAGCTGGCGGGTGCACGAAATAGAGGTGGGAAACAAACGGTAATTTTGCTTTGCTGCCAGAAACGGAGCAGGGCAGGGTAGGTTACTGGAAAGGAGAAAACGATGGATACTTCGCAGGACAAAATTTTGGAGATTTTAAGGAAAGCAATTGAAGTGGAAAAAAACGGGCTCAAAACTTACCTCCAGTTTGCCAGAGAAACGAAAGATCTGTCCGGAAAGGATATGTTCATTTTGCTGGCCAATGACGAATTTGACCATATGAACCTGCTCGAAGACATGGTCAAGGAATATCTGCATATGGAGGATGTGGCTCTGCCGGAAACGGTGGATTTGAGCGAAATCGAAAAAATTGTTCCTAAAATTCGCAAGAAAGATCTGGCCACAGTTGGTAAGGCGGGCGCCGATGAGCTCGTAGCGTTAAAGATGGCCCGGGACATGGAGAAAAACGCCATTGCGTATTATGAGCGCCTGTATGAGCTGGTGAGCGATGAAAAGATGCGCAAACTGGTTCGGCGTCTGGTGGAGATGGAAGAAGGCCACTACAATATTATCCAGATGCAGATCGATTCCATC